>JAZDKN010000060.1:0-2659 GCA_043803065.1 Microcaldota archaeon | reverse complement strand
CTCGTTGTTGTCCAAAGAAAAGCACGGCTAGGCGGTGCTTAAAAACGCTGGAAACGGTGAAGAGGACGCGGAAACGCAATTCAGGTTTCAGCGCATGGAGACGATGTCTTTGGTTGCGGCAGCCGCATCGAGTCCTCGTCTCTATTCCCTGCTTTCCTGCGCGGTTTTGCAGAATGCAGCGCTAAACCTAATTAGACCGTTCCAGCTGAGGAATACGGGTCGAGGAAATGATCTGACTATTTAAAATTACTTGCGCGCGTAGTAAATGCTTCAAAATCCATTGGGTTCTATCGACGGCATTTTGAATGGTTGAATTGAATGTTGAATGGAGGGCGTTTCGAATGGCGTTATCTAAATCCGATTTGGCTCACAGGAAAGCAAGTTTGAAAGCTAAGTTGGCTGCGCTTGAAGAGGAAGCTCTTGATGACCCGCTCAAGCGAAATCGCAAGCTTCACGAGGAAATAACTGAGTTGAAGAAAAAACTCGAAAAACAAGAGTAACCCGAAAACAGGAATAACTCGGAAAACGCGTTTCACGCGTTCATATGGCTACATTTTACTGTTTTGCTTGTTTTGTAGTCATTACGCCCCAAAAAGGTTCATTACTAACGACTGGTTTTGCGATTGTTTGCGTTTTGCTTTCGCGTTCTGCTTTAATTCGCGTAAGCCGCGTATTCGCTAACATACTTCTTGAAGAACCATTGCACAAACACGCCGTCAATCTTTTTTGTTTGCGAGCGTTCGAGCGCGTGGTAGTAACTCCCGCGGTTCTCGTAAGGAATGTTAAGCATAGGAAAACTGTGCTTGCTGAGAACGAAGTTCATTAACAGCCTGCTTATCCTGCCGTTGCCGTCGCCGAACGGGTGAATAGTCACGAGCTTCAAGTGCACTAACGCCGCCAGTTCAACGGGATTCGACTTGTTTTTGCTTTTTTCGTACCAGCGGAAAAACTCGCGCAAAAGAACTGGAACGTCTATCTGCGTTGGGGGCATGAATTTGCTTCCCGAAATCGCGACTTGGTGCCCCCTGATTTTTCCCGCGATGTCCAGCTTAGTGGCCTCGAACAGTTTCTTGTGCCAGTAAAGCATTGTTTGCTCGTTAAGGTCTTTTCCGCGTTTCTCGTAGTCGAGCATTTCGTAAAACGTTTTTTCGTGGGCTTCCGCTTCCTTGACGTCTTCAACTGGTTTGGAGCGCGGAGTCAAGCCTCGTTCGAGCAAGTCCGCCGTTTCACGGTAAGTGAGTTTCGAGCCTTCGATGCGGTTCGAGTCGTAAGTGAATTTGACTGAAAACGTTCTCACTTGCTTTTCCAGCATGCTCTTAGGGATTTTCTTCTGTTCTTTCGCGTAGTTTTGCTTGATTTTGTCTAGTTTAGGGTACCAGCGTTCCTTGTAAATCTCGGCTAGAAATTCGGCTTTGAGTTCGTTTATTTTCGCCGGAAGCGGAAGCGTTGTTCCCAAGTACTTTTGGCGAGTTTCGATTCCTCTCGCCGTCCTCACGGTGTGCTGCAAATAGTAGTATTTCTTCGTTCCGACGACCTTGGTTTTTATCGTAGCCATACGATTGTTTTACCATTACATATTTATAAACTATTGCTTTTTGCTTAAAATGTAAGGGTATAACATCATTCGAGCTTGAATCAGGCGATTGACGAGGCTAAGCGCGTTTCGTTTTCGAGTTTCAGCACTCGAACGAGTAAATGAAGTAGTCGGCGAGGTCTAGGTCTTCCGAAAGCTTTTCAGGAACCGCCGCCATCAGCATAGCCGTATAACGCGTTCCGTTGCTTTGCTGGCATTCGGGATAAAACGCCGTCCGCACGAAAGCGGTTTCGTTCTCCAAATCAGACGGAATCTTCAGCGTGTAAACGAATATGCGTTTGCCGTTGATTACACCAGCGTGGCTGGAAACGAGGTCGCTTCCAAAAGAATTCTTGACTTCGTTAAAGTCCGTTTGCGTGAAATCGCGGCTGGAAATTCTTACGTCCAGCGTTTCGCCTGAAGAAGAAAGCGGCGATACGGCAGACGCCCGAAAACTCGTTGCCTCGTCGGGATCCAATTCAGCCGCGTAACCGACGGGGTAACGCACGGTATAGCCTAGCGTGGGGTGCTTGAAGAACACGAAGTCGCTCGCGTGCTGAACGCCGTAGTCTTGCGCGTTCGCCGCCGCCGAGTCGAGGAAAGCGTCGCGTTGCTCGAACAAACTCGTTAATTGCGCGATTGACGCTCCGCCTTGTTCGCCGCGTTGCCCTCCGCCTGGAAAAACGCCGAATGCGCTGAAAACGCCTGCGTAATACGCGATCACGACGATGACGAACAAGACTATGACGACTAAAATCGTTTTAAACGAGTTTTTTTTCAAGTAAAACCACCTTTTTTCCTCGCATTCCCAAAACAACCAAATTTCTCAAAAATTGTTTTAGTTTTTGTTTTCGTTTCTTTTTGCTTTACTTGTTCGCTTTGTTTATGTCCGCTTCAGCTTTCTTTTGCGCGTCCTCAGTCGTCTTCTGCAAGCCGCCCGCGAACGCCTTGTATTCCGCTTCCACCGCCGCGAAATCCTCGTCCGATTCGCCCGCTGGCTCGCCGCCGACTTCCGAACGCCAGCCAGCGAGCGCTTTGCTTCCGTCTTTCTCGCTCACCGGCGGAATCTCCGGCTGGAACACGCTC
>JAZDKN010000059.1:0-6173 GCA_043803065.1 Microcaldota archaeon | reverse complement strand
CGCTCGCGCCGCAGACGGGATACTGGGTTTACGCGCCGTCGGCTTGCTCGATCACGGTGGAAGGCACTGAAGCGGTGACGCTGGAAGGCGCGAGACTCCACACGGGCTGGAATCTAATCGGCGGACCGCTCGCGCCAGTTTCGTTCGACAGCATGCTCGGAAACTGCGAGGTGCTCGGCGGACCCTGGTATTACAACTCGGCTAAGAGCGTTTACGAGAAGGCGGGCGTGCTCGAAGCGGGGAAAGCGTATTTCGTGCGCGTGAAAAGCACTTGCACGCTCGGTTCGGTGAGCGCGGAGATTCCTTCGCCGCCGGAAATGCCTGGATTCCCCGATTGGGTTTCAGCAGGCTCTTAAAGCAAGAGTTCTTAATGCAACAAACGCGAAAGTTCGCAACTAGCGCAACAAGGAGGCGTGAGTGCAGATGAGGAGAAGGCCCGCAATCGTTTTTGCAACCGCAATCGCGTTGCTGCTCGCGATAACAGCAGTCGGCTGCTTGCAGCAGCAAGCGCCGCAAGCGCAGGCTTCGCCGACAGCGACGGCGAGCGCGCCTGCTTTTCAGCCGTCCGGCTCCGCGACGCCGCTCGCGACGCAGCCAGCGCCAGGCCAAGGCGATGACGCGCCGCCGTTGCCGCCGGCTTAAGACAAGCGAATTTTTTGTAGGCTTGGCTCTTGCTGTCTCTTTATCCGCAATTGTTTTAAGCCAGGCGCGGCATTAACTCTTCATGCCTTTTTCAGTCGTCAAAGCAATGCTCGACTCGAAAACGCCCGAAGAATTTCTGAACCTAGTTTTGCGGACAGTCAAAAACAACGAGTGGAAGTACGAAGCGAAACTGACTGAACAAGACAGAACGCGATTGAAGGAAGCGGAAAGCAGGTATCCGAACGCTAAAAAATACAACGGAATAACGTTTCAAAGCAGGGAACTCAACGATAAAGGCAAACCAAACTTGATTTATTTCGAAATAAACCGGACTTATTTGCGCAACCAAGACGAAATCAAAAAAGGAGCGGATTCAACGAAGCCCTTGAGGATTAACTTGTTCAAAAGATTGTTCATTCCTTTGAGTGAAGACTGGAGTAAGGCGGCGAAAATTCTCGGAGTTCACCGCGAAGAACACTTTGCGGAAGAACCGGGAACTAGCACAATCTCGCAAAGCCTGCTTATCCCGGTTTCAGCGGTAGAGCGCTGGCGGCCGTTCTCGAAACTGAAGCCTTTTGAAAAACGCGGTAAGGGCGCGGACGCTGCAAGCCAAAAGATTCACGTTTTAGTAGACGACGAAAAATTCAAGGAATTGAACAAGTACAACCGCGCTTACGAAGCGCTTTTTGATTACTCGAAGACCCTGGATTTTTTGAGTGGTTATATTAAGAAACCTACTTACGTCAAGACGCTGCGGTTATATCGAAACGATAGAAGGGATGTAAAAGCAAAACCGCTAGAAATATTTCTGATGCTCAACGCGCGTTATACGCGGTTTTTCAAGAACTTAGCTAGTTTGGTTGAAAACAAGGATTTGGTTAATGCGACGCGGCAAGAAACAATCGATTTGAGGCGAAATGTCGAAAGGGAAATCGTAAAAGAGTTTGGAATAGAAGAATGCGGTTTCAGCAAGAATATAGCTCACCAACTGATTAAGACATGGAGTCGTCCAAAAAACCCGAAAGCCGCTTCTGTTTTGATTAAAAAATTTGAACAATTCAAGCAACCCGTAAAAACGGCGTTTAGACGCTAATCCTCGATGATACAGCCGAAGCGAGCGCGAGAATAAGCGTCGCATGAAGCGCCGCACTAAAACCCGCTTTCACGCGTTGCGCTATTTCCCGCTGTTTTAAAAGAGTTTTTTTAAAGGATTTATTCCTTACTTTTTCACGTTTTGAAAAAAGTCTTGAGCATTGGTTTTGCCGCGGCGACGATGAAGATAACTGCGTACCAATACCATTCGAGCGAAAGCAGCGGCTGCCACAGTTTCGCGAGCATTAACGCGAAAGCTGCTACGCTTAGCTTGACTAGCCCGTAGTCCAGCCAGTCGAGTTTCTTGACTCGGGACTCCATCCCAGACTCCCAACCCGTTTTTTTCGCCATTCGCCCCGCCTCCTAGTTAAGCGTTAAGCAAGCGCGTTTAAAAAAGTGTGAGCTCTAACTTGTTTGGGGGTGGGAAGCAATGTATGAACTTTTGTTTGACCAATTACTAGAAATTGCTACGTTGGTACTCGCTCCGCTCGTCGTCATTTACGCGTTCGTCGCCTATCGAGGGCAATACGAATCGCGTTCCATACGCGTGCTGATCCTGCTTGCTGTGACGGTGTCGGTCGCCGCACTGCTTAGTGTTTCCGTCGCTCCGGAACGCTACTCGTGTTTCAGCAGTGAAGCGATGTACCTCGTTATATTGAGGAACGTCATACGCTTGATTTCGCTGATCGCGTTGTTCTTCGTGTTGCGCGGGTACATTCACTCGGAAATCAATTTGATTAAAAGTAAAAAATGGAAGCCGCGCAGTTTGCTGCAAAAAATATGGTTTAAACGCCGTTAAAAACGCGCGCGATTCTCGCGTTGGCAAGCGTTTTCGCGGCGGTTTTGCGGACGGTTGTGGACGTTTCTGCGCCGGCTTGGGAACGGATTGAAAAAAGTAAAAAAGGTGGTTGTTGGTGACTAAGCTTATTTACTTGGAGTTAGACGTCTTGAAGCCGAGCGAGCCGCCTATCAACGAGTTGTCGAAATCTTTGCTTGCATGCCATGGCGTGCGAACCGTTGACGTGAGCGTTCGCGAGATGGACCGTAAAGTCGAAACCATTGCCATCAAACTATACGGCGACAACATGAGTTTAACTCAAATACGCGGCAAAATAGAAGATTTCGGCGCGGTGATTCACAGTCTTGACCGCGTCATCAGCGGAAAAAAACTGAAGTGAAAACGCGCTTCAAACCGAACGTAAAATCGAGTGCAAAACAGGGTTAAATTAATATAACCTTAACCCAAAACGTTTTTAAATTTTTAACTTGACAGCAAAACTTGATTGGAAATGGTTTTCAGCAATTTCAGGAAGTACGACCGCATCACTGGAATGAGTCGAATACTGCGCCGTTATTTGGTGATGAACGCTTTCGACGGCGCGCTGACGACTCTCGGCCTGCTCTTCGGCGCTTTCTTCGGCGGACTGCAAAACAACGAAACGGTTTTCCTTATCGGGCTGAGCACGGCAGCCGCAGTTTCACTTTCCGGTTTCAGCGGCGCGTTTTTCGCTGAAGAAGCCGAGCGAAAAAAAGAGTTGCACGAGCTAGAACGCGCGCTGCTGCACAAGCTCAAGAAAACGGATTACGCTAAAGCGTTTCGATTCGCTACTTACGCGGCCGCGGCGGTCGACGGTTTTTCCCCGTTGCTGGCTGCGCTGGTAATTCTTTCGCCGTTCTTGCTTCTGGCTTCCGCTGCTGCGTACTTAGCTAGTTTTTGCTTGGGCTTTTCCTTGCTGTTCTTGTTGGGCGCTTATTTAGGGGTTATAAGCAAGGAAAATTTTGTTGGTTCCGGCATCAAAATGGTTGCGGTTGGAGCGATCGCGTTGCTCGTGAGTTTCCTCTTGCGCACAGTATGACGCAGTACGAGTTCGATTAATTAAACCAGTGTTTGCGTCTTTAGGGAAAGATGTACGGCTTGACTTGCGAAGCGAGGAACACCAAGTACGCGCCTATGAGCAGCAGCGCGGGATTGACCGGCAGATGCTTGTTCTTGTTTTGAATCAGGAACCAGAACAAGAACGTGAACAGCAAAACCGAAACAACCAGAGGCATCATTTCCACTAGATTCAAAACCAGCGGCTTCGCCACCGCGGAAGCCCCTAGAACCAGCGTTAGATTCAGGATGTTCGCTCCAAGCACGTTTCCAACCATCAACTCGATTTTGCCTTTGCGGGCGGCGGCGATTCCGACCGCGAGTTCGGGAAGCGATGTGCCCACTGCTATTATCGTCGCTCCGATTACGAGTTGCGAGATTCCTAAAACCAAAGCTATGGCTGAAGCGGTTTGAACTACGAAGTGAGAGCTTGCGACTACCAGCGCTATTCCAAAGGCGAACAAGAGAAAAGCTTTCATTACCCGCCACAAGTTCGGTTCTTCGGGTTCTCGCTCCAAAACGACGCCGCGGCGGAACGAAGCGAAAACGAAGACTAAGAACGCGGCTATCAGCAACACGCCAACGAATCTCGACAGTTCAGGCAGGAAAAACAGGAATGGCGACAGGGAAACGAACAGCAACAGCGTTGAAAGCCAGTGCGCGTCCTTGCGCTTCAGCACGAGCGGAGCGAACAATAGGCTCGCTCCCATGACTAAGCCGATGTTAGCTACGTTGCTGCCTAACGCGTTGCCCACGCTCAACTGCGCTTTACCTATCCACGAGGACCAGACGCTCACCATGAGTTCGGGCAACGTGGTTGAAATCGAAACGAGGATGAATCCGACGGTCATTTCGCTTACGTGAAAAAAGCGCGTTAAAACTATTATGTGCTTGATGACCCACTCGCTCGACTTCACCAGAACGGCGAGCGAAACCAGCAAAACCAGCAAATCGAATGGCAGCATGAAATTCACGAAGCTAGCGTTTGGAGCGCGGACGGGTTGCGCGCCAATAAAAAACGCGTAACGGGAATTTAAAGACGCCTAAAAACACTCGGGGTCCAAACCGAAACCGAGCTTTCGGTTTTGTTTTTTCCGCTTGAGTTCTAGCGCGAAAACATCAAAAAGTCTTGAGCATTGGTTTTGCCGCGGCGACGATGAAGATAACTGCGTACCAATACCATTCGAGCGAAAGCAGCGGCTGCCATAGTTTCGCGAGCATTAACGCGAAAGCTGCTACGCTTAGCTTGACTAGCCCGTAGTCCAGCCAGTCGAGTTTCTTGACTCGGGACTCCATCCAAGACTCCAAACCCGTTTTTTTCGCCATTCGCACCGCCTCCTAGTTAAGCGTTAAGCAAGCGCGTTTAAAAAAGCGTTTTTCGTCCATTTGCGTGTGCCGGCGTTAAGGACGGTTTTAAACTGGCGCGGCGCGTTCAGGCACCTTTTTTATAGCCTTGCTCTAACGCATTTTATGTTCGAATTGCTTTTCATCATAGGGCTCATCGCATTCATAGGATTCGGCGGCAGGTGGGCGTTCGAGCGCACTCGCGTGCCAGAAGTCTTGATTTTGCTGGCCGTCGGGTTCGCGCTCGGTCCGCTTGGACTGCTTTCGCAATTCACTCTTCTCGACATCGACCTCAACAGCTTTCGCATCGTAGCGCCTTTCATTGGCGCGGTAGCCATAGTTTCACTCGTATTCGAAGCCGGGCTGCGGTTGAAATTAGAGCAGGTTTCCAAACGAATCTCGTTTTCTACCGCGTTCGCGCTTTCGAACTTCGTGGCTTGCGTAAGCGTTTTGACGGTCATCCTGCACTTCGGTTTCGGTTGGAATTTGCTGTCTTCGCTTCTACTCGGCGCGATACTCGGCGGACCTTCGTCACTCGCAGTTTATTCAATGCTTCCGTTCGTGCGAACGAGCAACCAAGCGCGAAGCGTTTTATACCTTGAAGCGACGCTGTCTACGCTGCTGGCGTGCGCACTCGCTATAAGTGTCATGCGTTACGCTAACACGGATATGGCTGGAGCGGGGTTGTTTTCCGCGCTTAAAATGTTTTTCTCTTCCTTCTCGATATCGCTCATTCTCGGTCTCGCCATCGGCGTAGCCGTATTATGGGCTTTGTTTCGCTTCAAGATAAAGAAATTCGGTTACTTGCTCACTCTCTCCGCGTTGTTCATGCTTTACTTCATAGACTTCGAATTGCTCGGCGGAATAGGCGTAATTTCGATTGCAGTTATAGGGTTGGTTATCGGGAACTCGGGTAGCGTCTTCAAACTGCTAGGCGTTTCAGGAAAATTCGACTTGGATGAAACTTCAAAAGGATTCCAAGAAGAAATAAGCTTGTTCGTCAGCACTTTTTTCTTTGTTTACTTGGGAATGGTGGCGCGTCCGGATTACTTTACTTCGTTGAATAATGTTGCGATCGCGGTAGCCCTCGTGGCGGGCATTTTGGTTGCTAGAAGCGTTATCTTGTGGCTGGCGAAAAAGCTGGGGCGCTCGCAGCAAAACGAAAACCTGTTATTACAGGTAATGATTCCCAGAAACCTGCTTAGCGCGACGCTCGCAACAC
>JAZDKN010000058.1:0-2530 GCA_043803065.1 Microcaldota archaeon | reverse complement strand
ATGGGAATCGCTTTTTGGTTTTACGTTTCGAGCGAGAAAACAAGGCTCGCAAGGCAGGACAAGCCAAACAAGCAAAAACACGGCAAACGCGCTTATTAGGCGGCGAACGATTTTCGAAAATTTGGAGGTGTTTTGGTTTTGGATGACTCTCAAGCGCTTTACTCACTCCTCGCTTTCCTCGGGTTGTTAATTGTAGTTGCCGCGCTCGCGTGGTATTACAAGTTTCACTTGAAAAAATAAATTGAAAAAATAAGGCGTACGCGATTGCGGGGGATTTGTTCGTCGCCTGCTTTTCAGCCGAGCACGCGGCAGGAATCTTTTTCTACCACGAGCGTGCACTCCGCTTGCGCCACGAGTCCCTTATTGATTTCTTTGAGTATCGGGTAATCGCGAACTATTTCCTGCCTGCGCAAGTCTGCGAGCGCGAGGGAAGAAGTCGCTTCGCTGAATTTCTCGTCCAGCCAGCGTTTGGCGAAAGGCAGGGTTTCGCACTCGTCAACGAGCCACTCCAAGACTTTGCGCGATTGCGGTAGCCGAACGTTGCGCACGTTTATGAGAGAGTAGATTTCGCAGTAACTCCCGTCTTCCACTCGCCCAGCGCCGGTCGTAGCGAAAGGCTCGACGGCGAAAACGTCTCCTTCGCGCAAAACGTAGTCGCCTCGCGCCACGTTCGGAATCTCTTTGCCCGCATGCAGCAGAAATTCGCCTAGTGAGTGCCCGCACAAATTCTCTATGGGCTTAAAACCGCGGCTCGAAATCGTTTTTTCTATTACCGCGCCGACTTCGCGCGCGTTCACGCCCGCCTTGATAACGCTAGTCGCGTCGCTGAGCGCGGCTTCAGCGGCTTCAACGAGCTTGCCGTTTTCCCCGCTCAAGTCGACGGTGAATGCCGCGTCGATTATGAAGCCTTTCGCGTGAACGCCGTAATCGATTTTCACTAAATCCTTTTCCGAAAAAACCGCCAGGTCGCCGGTTTTCGGCGTGTAGTGCGCTGCCGCGTCGTTGACGCTGATGTTTACGGGGAAAGCGGGTTTGGCGCCGTCGCCTCGAATCTCGCTTTCCACCGCGCGCGCTAATTCGAGCAAGGAAGCGCCGGGTTTGACGAGCTCTTGCGCAGTCTCGCGCACGCTGTTCGCCACTCGCGCCGCCTCCAAGTAATTCTTCATTTCAGCGTCGTCAACCAAAACCAATTCACCTGACAAAGAGACGGTTTTAAGGCAGAAAGAAAAAAGAAACGGATTGAAAGGGAAAATTACGAGCGAAGGAATAACCGCTTGAAACGCGATTCACTCTTCTTCCAGCAAGTCGGTTGTTTCTTCTTCTGCCTTCACTGCGCCGCGCTTGCCTTTGCCGCCGCTTCCGCCGCTTTTCTTCTTGTCTTGCTGTTTCTTCCAGTAGTAAGCTCCGCCTGCTATCGCGATTACGACGAGAGCGAGGATTATCCACATCCATGGTTCGAAAGCGAATCCGGCTGCTATGACGAATTTGCAAGTCGCGGTAGAGCCGCCGAGCGACGTTGCTTTCGCGGAGTATTCGCCAGCCTCGAGTCCGCTGACGTCGAACTCGTGCACTCCCGATTGAACGCATTTCGACGCGTCTGGAGCGAGAGTGCGTTTTCCGATCGTGATGCGCATGTTCGCGTCGCAAGCCGGGCTGCCGTCTGCTGTCAGCGTCGCCGCGACTTTCTTTTGTTCCGTTAAAACGCACTTGAGCTTTAACGCGTATTGCGGCGCGTAAGTAGGCTGCGTTGCAGGCGGCCACTCGCTATCGTCGTCCGGAAGCGTTTTAGTTCCGGTGCCGGCGAGGGTTTGCTGCGATTTCTTCGTTTGCCCGCAGTCCTTGTCCGTTCCCGCTAAACAGCAAGGGTTGCAGTAGCCGTCAAGCATGCACAAACAGCCGTTGCAAACGCCGTTCACGCAAACGCTTCCAGGGCCGCAGTCGCTGTTGCTAGTGCAAGGTCGTCCGCCCCCACCGTTTCCTCCGCTTGCGCTGCAGTCGGTTGGACAATTCGAAACGGTTTCGCCGAGGCTTGCTTCGCAAACACCGTTTCCGCAAGACGGAATCGGTGATGCGCTCGGAGTAACGCTCGGAACAACGCTCGGAGTCGAAGACGGGCTGATCGTGACGCTCGGCGTGGGAGTTGGCGTGGCTAACGGGTTCACTTCGAACGTTACTGCGTCCGAAGAATAGCCGGCGAACTCGAGCGCGTTCGCTCCCGCTGTTTCTGCTATTGCTTTGCAGGCAATCGTGTTTACTGAATTGCAGAGCACTTGCGCTTCGTATTTTCCAGGCGTCAAGCCGCTCACGTGCTTTGAAACCTTTTCAGGAGTGCCGCACGATTTGCGCGTGACTCGGCCGAAGTCGATTGTGGTAGGCGCAAGCGGTTTCTGGCAGCAACAACGCTTTACTGCGCCAACGATTCCAGTTGGCATAGAGCAGTCGCTTGTTTCACCAATGTCCTCGCCGCCTCCAACGCTCTTGCAGTAATCAAAAGGCGGTACCACTGCGCCACCACCGCATTTCCAGGATG
>JAZDKN010000057.1:0-9130 GCA_043803065.1 Microcaldota archaeon | reverse complement strand
AATAGTAGTGCTCGTCATAGTTCTTTCGGCGCTGGTTACTTCGTTCGGCGTAAGCTACTACGAATGGAAATTCAAGGACTCTTTCCTGTTCAAGCGAGAGCTCACTCTCAAGGATGGACGCAAAGTCGTTTTGCGCACGATAACTCGCGACGACTTTCCGAAAATGCGACAATTCCTTAATGCGTTGGTTCGAGAAGGAGCACTCATAGCGCGAGACCGTTACTTGAATCCCATTGAAGAAAAGGATATGGAACGCGAAAGCCTTGACAAAATCAATAGAGGCGACGCGATAACGTGGGTTTGCGAGTACGAAAAGCGCATAATCGCGAGAGCGGTAGCCAAGCGAATGGATTTGCGCGAACGGGACAACGTGGATTTGAGCCTCTACGTGGCGAAGGATTTCCGCGGCGTCGGACTAGGCACGACGCTGCTTCGCATGCTGATTAAAGAATCTCAGCTTGCATTCAAGCCGCACAAGATTTACTTGTCCGCGTATTCAAACAATTTGAAGGCCATTAGGCTTTACGAGAAAGAGGGTTTCGAGAAAATCGGCGTGCTTCCAGAGTGGGGAAAATACCACGGCGAGTACATCGACGAAATATACTTGGCTTACCGCCCGCAAAAAAAGCGTTCCGCCGGCAAGCGCTAGACTTTAGCGACTATCCGCGGCTTAGACGTTGGTTGGGGCGACGACGGCGTTGACGAATTCCCGTAGAACGCCAAGCCTATCGTCGTCGCCGCGTTCGTTAGAATGATTATCAGGAAAACGATTTCAGGGAAAGAAGGAATCGCCACGCCGTTGGCGGCGGGCAATCCGGCGAGCACGGCTGCCGCGAGCCCGCGAGGCATCACCGCCACGAAAAGCGTCTTGTAGCTGGCGAAGCGCTGTTGGATGCGGATGAAGAGCGTTGACGCCAAAAACCTGGCCGCGATTATCGCCGCGAGCACGACCACGGCGGACAACGCTATTGGAAGCGTAACCGCCTTCAAGTTGAATATCAAGCCCAAGTAAACAAAGAAGAACGTGCGCACGAAAAACGAGACTTCGGTTTGAAAACCCCTCAATTCGGTGTCAAACGCTTCCCCTTCCTTCGAACCCATCGAGCGCGTAATGAGTTTGGCGTTTCCGATTATGATTCCGAAGACGAGGATGCCTATCGCTCCGTTCGCCTTGACGCCTTCGATGATGCCGTACAACACGAATAACGCGGCGAGAGTAAGCATGTAAGAAAACGGTTTTCCAGCAGGATGCTTCAAAACTTGAAGCCACGCGAATCCCGCGACGACGCCTACTATCGCAGCGATGGCGAACGAGCCGAGAAGCGAATTCAGTACCGCGGAAGAGTCAACCGCGCCGACGCGCAAAACCGTTATCAAGCTTATCGCGGCGACGATGCACAACGCGTCGGTCAACGCGGATTCGAGGTTCAGCAACAGCTTCGCGTCATCGCTGGCGTTAAGCTTCGACAATATTGGTATGACTATGTTGCTGGAAGTGCCGCCTACGACGAATCCGAGCAGCAGCCCCCAAAGCCAGTCCCATCCGAAGGCGAAGTGCGCTGTGACGGCGACGAAAACGCTCGTGACGACGAAAGCGCAGAGGGTGAAGAGCGTGGCTGGCGCCAGTTGTCCCAAGACTTTCATCAGGCTTAAGTTGAGTCCGCCGTCGAAAAGTATTATTATGAGCGCTAGCGCGCCGATGAAGGGCGCGATGGAAACGAAGAACGCGGTGTCGACGAGGCCGAAGACTGGACCTATGAGCATTCCGAGCAGCATGAGTATTAAAACGTCGGGAATCTTCGTTCGCTCGAAAAACATGAGGCTGAAGAATCCCGCGACTATCGTAAAACCGAGTAAGAGAAAACCTGTTTCAAGCATGAACGAATTAACGTTAAAACGCTTTATATATTTAGACGCAACCGCCAGCGTGAACCGCGCAACGCTAGAAGAAACACTTCGCGCGTTTCGATAGCACGTCGGGACTTCAAACATCACCACTTCGAAACTTCAAAACCCTTTGTTTTTAAACCATTAGCAGCACAATTTTTGATGGGTGGGATGCGTCTATGAAACGGCAACTGCTTATTTTTGGGCTTGCGGCAGCGGCAGTCCTAGTTTTCCTTTCCATGGTTTTTTCGGCTGACGCGACCATAGGCGTTTTGTTAGCCGTGTTCGCGGTAGTGCTCCTCGTCGTGGTGTTTTATCCTAATTATTTGGAACTGCAGGAGTACGAGCGCGGAGTCTTGTTTACTTTAGGCAAGTTCGAGCGGGTTGTGGGCCCGGGTTTGGTGGTTTACTTTCCTCGCGTTCAACGCGTGAAGGTAATCGATCTGCGCACTCGAGTCGTCGACATTCCGCCGGAATCCGTTTTCACTAAAGACCAGATAAAACTTCAAATCGACGCCCTAGTTTATTTGCGGGTTGTGGATCCAGCTAAAGCGGTTTTAAAGGTGAAGGATTACGAGAACGCGATCACGCAGTTGATGATTTCGGAAATAAGAAAGTCGGGAGGCAGGCTTACGGCGGAAGAGGTGCGCGCGAAAACCGAGGAGATTTCCGAAGGCTTGACCGCCACGCTTTCAGAAGTAGCGAGGGATTGGGGTATCAGCGTCTTTAAAGTGACTTTGAAGAGCGTGACCATGCCAGCGAGCCTCGTGGAAGCTATGCTGAAGAAACGAGAAGCCGAAGAGTATAAGATACGCGTCGAAACCGAAGCGAACGCGCGGAAGCGCGCGCTGGAAATACTCAATGAGGGAGCGAGCAAGTTGAGCGACACCACGCTTTCGTACTTGTACTTGAACGCGCTTCAAAAGATCAGTGAAGGCAAGAGCACTAAAATCATTTTTCCGATGGAATTATCGCGTTTCGCTTCAACGCTTTCAAAACGCTTGCGCGACGGAGGCAAAACCATCAAGACGGCCGACCGAAGCGAGCTCGAGAAGCTGGCGCTGGAAGTGCTTGAATCGCGTTCGAAGGAAGAAAAAAACAGGAAAAGCTAGTCACTAATAGAAAAAGCGTTGCTTGACGCGCGCAGGAACATTACTTTTAAATACGAAGCCCCTGGAGGGTTGTTGCTTCAAAAGCAAAAAACAGGAGCACGCGAAGAAACACTAACCGCAACTATAATAATGTTTAATAATGTTTAGTGCGTTAACAGATTCGTGATTGAAGCGCAGTTTGCTGGATTTGTTTCCGCCGTGTTTGCGAGCGGTGAAGCGCTAGCTTTGAAGTATGGCGCAACGGTTTTGTTCCTCACTTTAGGCGTAGCGTTCTACGCGGCGGTATTCGGCACGTTATACACTTACTTGTCCCGCCGCGTTCTTTACGAAATCAAGCCTGAAGCCCGCGGCGGCATTTCCGGTTTTGTCAGCCGCTTCGGAAACATCGTCGGCGTCATACTGCAATACACCTTGTTGTTTCCAGCCATCACGTTCCTCTGGTTTGTTCTGCTTTCGGCGTCCCTTTTCATTCTTTCGCGCACCGCCGAACTCGAAACGGTTTTCATGCTATCGATTTCTGTTGTGGCTGCAGTGCGCATACTCGCCTATTACAAGGAAGCGATTGCCGTTGACTTGGCGAAACTGCTGCCTTTAGCGCTTTTGGCGGTATTGATCGTTGAACCCGGATTGTTTTCAGTAGAGCTAGTGAAATCCAGGTTGCTGGAACTAGTCGCCGCGCTTCCGCAATTCGCCGCCGTCATCGTTTTCGTAGTCGTGCTGGAGTGGGCGCTGCGATTGCTTTACATTCTTGCGAAATACTTGCGAAATGAGCCGGCTAAACCCGTGCCGATAAAAAAATAATTTCGCTTGGATTTTCGTAAGTATAACCAACCACGATTAACCACGAATCGGACGGTGTTTGTTTTTTGAAGCGCGTGACTCCTTGGTCGCATTACTTGCTCGGCTTGATTGCAATCGTATTCGTACTGCAAGTAATCGTCCCGGGTTTGACCGAACTTTTTTGGCTTGACCCGAAGAACCTGCTAGCGAAACCGTGGGGCTTGCTTACCTCGATTTTCCTGCACGGCAGCGTCATGCACTTGTTCTTCAACGGATTCGCGCTGCTGATGTTCGGCCCGTTGCTTGAATCGCAATTGGGTTCGAAAAAGTTTCTCTTGCTTTTTCTCGCAGCCGGATTAGGCGGAAGCCTGCTTTACTTCGCGTTCTACGCGCTCGGCTTAAGCGCGGGAGTGCCCGCGTTGGGAGCGAGCGGAGCGGTTTACGGCGTTCTCGGCGCTTTGGCGATGCTCGCACCGAACATCGTGGTACTCGTCTTCTTTTTTCCAATGCCTATTCGTCAAGCGGCGTTAGTTTGGATTGCGATAGAGTTTTTCGGCACGTTCAATCCGGCGAGCGGAATCGCTAGCGCCGCGCACTTAGGCGGTTTGGTTGTGGGCTTCGCTGTCGCCAAACTGTTTCATCGTTCTTAGCGGCAAACGCGTTGTGTGTCTCGGCGCTGGAATTGTTCGGAGTTTTGGAGTTTAGCCTTGGGGCTCTTAATTTTTTTGATAGAGCCCCCGGAGGGATTTGAACCCTCGACCTATTGCTTTCCATTCCGCCGTTTTTTCTTTTGGCAACCTGCATTTTCTTTTTTCAAAAAAGAAAAGGCGGAGTACGAGGCAATCGCTCTACCGCTGAGCTACGGAGGCAACGCGTTAAACGCGCGCGAGGAATTAGTTATCACTAGCCTGATTTAAAAAAAGAACGGTGCTTCACACCACAAGCGTTTTTCAGCACCAGCCGCCGGCGCAGTAGTTCGCGAGTTGCGCGTGGTAACCAGCGTCGTAATGCGAATTGTACCCGTAACCGTAGTTGCCGTAACCGTAGTTGTAGGCGTAGGAATAACTGTACGAGTAGGTGTAACCGTAACCGGCGTAGCCGCCGTAAGCGTAACGCGGATAGCTGTAGTAGCCGCACGCGTACCCCCAGCAGGAACCGCCGCCGTAAGGAACGTAGTAAACCCCCGGCTCTGCGTAATCGTAATAATCGTTGTAATAACCGTTGCAGCCGTAACCCCAGCAAGCGCTAACGTTAGCAGCCGCGGCGACCGCGGTAATCGCGGCGAGAACAGCCAAAACCCACTTTTGCATTTCAACCCACCTTCCTCGAACTCGAACAAAACCCAAATAAGTTACTACCCATTAGTTAGTATTTTGAACGTCAGGGTTTTAAAGCTTTTCGAGGGTTTTTAAACGCCTGTTGCAGCTGTTGCGCCGTCGCATTCTAGCGGATCAAGTCGTTTTTCCAAGTTTTAAATACTTCGCGCTACTAAAAGCAACGCGGTAATGACGCGGTAGTTTCGGTCGTTTCCCATGGTTTTCTCGCAAACAACGGCGCTCATAGGACTAATATTGAATCTAGCCATCGCGATTTACGCGTTCAAGCGCGAGTGGCTCGACGCGGGCGGTACGGTTGCGGCGCTGACTGTCGGCGTCCTAATCTTCTCGTTCGGAGGCTGGACTTGGCTCGTCTTGCTGCTGTTCTTCTTCGCTTCAAGCAACTTGCTAGGCCGCCAGTGGGTGAAAGAAAAAAGGTTGCCGCGCCAGGAATTCGCGAAAGAGGGAGTGCGCGATTTCTGGCAGGTTTTCGCGAACGGCGGGCTCGCCGCGCTGCTCGCCGTGCTTTACAACCTTTACCAGTCTCCCGCGATTTTTGCGGCGTTTCTCGGCGTTATTGCAACGATTACGGCCGACACTTGGGGGACTGAAATCGGCGTGCTCGAGAAAAAACCGCGGCTCGTCACGACCTTCAAGGGCGTCAAACGCGGAACGAGCGGCGCTGTTTCGAAGTTAGGGCTCGCCATGACGTTCGCAGCAGGGTTTTTCATCGCCGTCCTGATTTATTTCCTCGATTGGGCGGGCGCAATCGTGGGCGGTTCGTTCGGCGGAGGCGTGACTGCAGCGTTCGGCGAGCCCGTACGCCAGTTCGTCGGCGGTTTCGGCTTAGTGCTTCTCACTGCGTTCGTCGCCGTCGTCGGCGGGCTTGCCGACAGCTTTTTCGGGGCGACAGTGCAAGGCGTTTACTACTGCGCGAAATGCAAGAAGGAAACGGAGAAGCGTTTGCACCGCTGCGGCTGCAAGACGAAGTTGAAGCGCGGCTACGCCATCATCGACAACGACGCGGTCAACCTCCTCGCGTCCATCGTGGGCGGAGCGGTGGCGTTCGCGTTGTATTCGGTTTTCCTGCACTGACTTTCATATTTTTTCTTTTTCTTTTTGTTTTTTTCTTTATTTTTTGGCGCTTCACTGTTTTTTCGCGCGTCATAGCACCGCTTTTTAAGTGCGCGGCGCATATTTTCTTTCGTGGTTTATCGTCTCGATTGTTTTAATCGCGAGAGCGTTTCCGAGACTTTTTCTTTAGTTTGTGGAGGCTGAGCCAGCATGAGTTTGAAAGACTTTTACCGGAAAATCGAGGATTCGTATTACAAGTCGATGGATTTCCTGAACGACAAAATCAAGATTCCCGTATACGATTTTTTCGTCAACCCGATTGAAACCCGCGGAATCCCGTCGCTGCCAATCGCGCTTCTCTTGCTGCTTCTCGTCTTGTGCGGCGTTTTCGTCGCGTTCTTCGGAATTCCTGGATTCGGCGGGGAAGACGGTGAAGCGAAGCTCAGCGTTTTCGTTCAAAGTGCGGGTGCGCCGCTTGACGGAGCGAAAATTGCGGTGATCGCGGATGGAAGCGAAGTTGCGAGCGCTATTTCCGCAGGCGGGAAAGCGTCGTTCACGAATTTGCCTAACGTTGATTTGATCATCCGCGCAACGCTTGACGGTTATAATGAAGCTAAAGCGAAAATTTCTTGGCCGCGCGAAAAAAGCGTGAGGCTCGATTTGAGGTGCGCGAGCGCTGCGTGCGCGCCGCAAGGCGGCGCGGCAACCGCCACGCCTCCCGCAACAGTTTGGGATTTGGAGGGGAAAGCTAAGCTCGTAGTCACGCTTTCCGACGCCGCGTCGAGCAAGCTCGTTAACGGCCAAGTACTGGTTTACAACGCCAAGACGAACACGCTTTTGAAATCGCAGAAGACTGTTGCGGGGCAAACGATCTTCGAAATCGATGCTGGAACGAGCGTTTACGCTAACGCGGAGGCGGACGGTTACCTCGCTTACGACGGTTCGGCGAAGCAAATACGCTTAAAGCAAGGCAGGAACGATTTGTCCGTGAAAATAACTCCCGAGCGGCAAAGCGGCTGCAAAGACGGCGCGAGCGTTTCCTGCACGACGCCCGATGGCTACGCCGGAACCAAGGCTTGCGCCGGCGGCGTTTACGGCGCGTGCGTCGCGAAGCCCCTCGGATGCACTCGCGGGCCGACGGTTTCGTGCACCACTTTCGACAACTGCGCAGGCATAATGTCATGCAACTCCACCAAATTTTACGGCGCGTGCGTGAAGCTAGTCGCTTCTTGCTCTAGCCGTTGCACGCCGGGGCAAAGCATTTCGTGCACTACGCCCGACGGCTACAACGGAACGATGACTTGCAACTCAAGCGGTTTGTACGGCGCTTGCGCGCGCGTTCCCCAGCGCTGCACCGCTGGCACTTCGATTGCGTGCACTACTAGCGATGCGTGCGCTGGAACCATGTCCTGCAACGCGACTGGGTTCTACGGCGATTGCGTGAAAACGCAGCCGCTCGCGCAATGCCAGGGCAGCGCGAATTATGCTACTTCGGTTTTCCGCGTTTCTTACTCGAACGGCTCGGGAATGCCTGCAGCGAAAATCGATGTTTACAACGCTTCGAACACCGCCGCGCCGCTCGTGCGAGATAAGTACACGAACTCGAACGGCTCGCTGTCGCTCAATCTGTCGAACGCTGTAGGCAACGCTTATTTCGCTGTTGCGTCGAAAAACGGGTTTTTCGAGGAAGCGAGCGGAAACTTCAGCGCAGGCGACGCGGTAAGCATAACGCTCACTGAAATCGGGCCGAACGCGACTTCGCGCTTGAACGCGTCTGCTTTCGACGACGAAAACGCGCCGGTGAACGAAGCGGGTTTCGCTTTGTTTGCGACGAACGCGCGCGGGCAGACTTACCGCGTGGCAGACAAAACAGCTGCGTCGGGAAAAAACTTCGTGATATTCGACGGTTTGCGGCGCGGCGCGAACGTGACAATCAACGCGTCGAAGGGCGCCGCAGTCGGTTCGGCGCAAGCGCTGCTGGCGAGCGAAAACAATTCAGCGAACGTGACGCTCATTCCGCCTTTCGCGCTCCTGCGTTTTCAAGCGCTCGACTTGACTAGCGGAAACCCGATTGCGTCAGCAGTTTTTCAAGCAACGCGCTTGGGCGCGAGCGCGGGCTCGTGTTCCGGCGTGAACTGCACTATTCGCATTTACAGCGGAAGGTTTTACAACGCTACCGCCGCAGCGGCGGGTTTCGAGCCGAATCCGTTCGTGTTCCAGCGTTTGAAGGCGTTGCCTGAACAGGAAATGAATCTCACCGCCGCGTTTTTGGGTGAGGACGCAGTCGAGCAGACGGCTGCGACGCTGGTCGGCGTTTTCGAGAAGGAGAGCGGACTGCAGGCAACGCACTTGATTTCAGGGCGGGAGTATACCGCGCGTTTTCAACTCGCCGCGAAGCCCAACGCCGCGCTCGATGGCACTGGCATCCACGTTTCGTTCGGCGAAGCCGGGCTCGCTGACTTTACGGGTTCCGGTCCGCGCGCTGCTGTAGAGCAAGCGGCTCAATCGAGCGAGGACAACGGCTGCGCGGGAATCGAAGGAACTGATAACGGATTATCTTTCGCGAACAAGAAATACGAGTGGCTTGACTTGGAGTACGACGGAGCGCGCAGCATCTCCGTAGAAGTCGATTTCAAAGTCGCGAGCAACGCGCGCTTGGACCCGCGAACTCACCAAGGAACGCTGACGCTGAAATACCGCTCGTTCGGTCGAGTAGGCTTTGGTTCAACAACGCACTTTTTCAGGAACCCGTTCGATGAAGCGCTCGGCATCGCCGTCGATTCGCCTCTCGAAAGCGGCTGCAACGCGCGCGCGAACGAGTTCGCGCTGCCGTTGAGCGCGACGACTTGCGACGATAACGTGTGTTTATGGCTTTCGTACAGCCAAGGCAGCGGAAACGGGGGCGACGGCTTCAAAGCGCAAAGCATGAAGCGCGTTAATCCAGCTAGCGCGGAATACAAG
>JAZDKN010000056.1:0-11397 GCA_043803065.1 Microcaldota archaeon | reverse complement strand
GTCAGCGTAAAGCAGGCGGATTTGCTTGAAAAATCTTGTCACGAAACAAACTCCGAAATAATTCTTGATGTTTCTCAGGATTATGGGGCGGAAGGAAATCCAGTTAAAATAATTTCAAAATCGGATGGCGATTATCTCAGGTATGAAACGGATTCGGTGACGTTTACTACCAAAGTAAAAATGCCTTCAAAAGTCACCGACCATAACGGCGAATTGATTGACGATTATACTGTCGCCTTCAAAGGCAGCTTAGGCAATTTCACCGCGCCTTCAAATGAGAAAAAAACTTATTTCGTTGAATGCAAGAAGCCAGCCTTAAACAACAACGTATTCCTTTACGTCATCGGACTGGTTTTAATCATAGCCGCGGGCTTGGCGGTTTACTTCTTGTTTTTACGCAAAAAGAAGTAGCTAAAAATTTGGCAGCATAGTGTTTCGTTTCGTGCCGAGATTGCCCGCAGCAATTGCTACGCTAAGAAAGAGCGGGCGTCGCGTCTTAAAGCACGGGTTTTTAAACCTCTTCCAGCAAAATTATTGCCTTCGCTTAGAGTACGATAACGTTTATGGCTGCTTGCGAAGAATCGCCTTCGCCAAGCGTTCGAAAGCAACGAATTGACCGGTTAACGCCGCTCCTCGGGGAAATCATCGGGGAACGCGTTTTCGTCAAGGATTCGGGTTGCAGAGAACTGCTTGCATTGAAAGGCGTTGTGGTAGACGAGTCGTTCTCCACTCTACTCGTGCGCACCGAAGACGGCGCGACGAAACGCGTTCCGAAGAAAGGAAGCGTCTTCGTTTTCCCGGATTTGGGCGGCCGCGGAGCTGAAGCGGACGGAACCGACTTGCTTTGCCGGCCGGAAGACAGGACGAAGAAGCTCGCAAGCAAACTGGAAAAAATGAGGAAAAACTGAAAGGGAATAAAAAAGCGGAAAGAAAACGGAAAAAACGGATAGTGGATGAAATGGCTGAATGCAAGGATCCCAAGTGCCCGATTCACGGTTCGCTGCGCACTCGCGGCGCGGTTTTCGAAGGCAAAGTCGTTAGCACGAAGACGAAGAAAACCGTGGTAATTGAAATCCCGAGCCTGCAGCGAGTACGCAAGTACGAGCGTCTCGAGAAGCGCCGCAGCAAGATTCACGCTTACGTTCCCGAGTGCATGAAAGTCAAGGAAGGCGACCGCGTGCGAATCGCCGAATGCCGCAAGCTCAGCAAAACCAAGTCGCATGTAGTAGTAAAATAATTTTTTTTGAATGTTTTGAGTGTTGTTTTTGCGTTCGTTGTTTGTTGTTTCGTTTGTTTTCAGGTGTTTTTGAAATGCTCGGATTGACCGCCCGCGTAACGCCCGGACTCAGTATCGGGACGAGGATGATTTGCGACGACAACTCGGGCGCGAAAATAGTTCAGATAATTGGAGTTCTGGGTTCGCGTTCGCGCTTGCGCCGAGTGCCGAGCGCCGGCGTTGGTAGTCTCGTCATCGTTTCTGTTAAGAAAGGCAGGCCGGACATGGTGAAGAAGAAGGAGCGGGCCGTCATCGTCCGCCAACGCCGGGAATACCGGCGCGGGAAAGAGCGCGTTCGCTTCGAGGATAACGCGTGCATTCTCATCGACGAGCAAGGCTTGCCTCGCGCGACCGAGATCAAGGGTTGCGTTGCACGCGAAATCGCGGAACGCTTTCCGAAAGTCGTCGCCATAGCGCCGTCGGTAGTTTGATTATTTTATTTTAATGATCTGATAATTTTTCGAAAAGAGTTGTGGTTTTTCATGAGGTTTTTGAATCCGGTTTCCGCGCAACCGCGCAAGAAGCGTTTGGCGCTTTACGAGGCGCCTCTACACTCGCGGCAAAAACTGGCTGCGGCGCACTTGTCGAAGGAATTGCGCGCAAAAATCAAAAAACGCTGCGTGCAGCTGAAGAAAGGCGACAAGGTTCGCATAATGCGCGGTTCTTTCAAGAAGAGGGAAGGCAGGGTTACGCGCGTCGACTTGAAGCGCTCGGTCGCGTTCGTCGAAGGCATCGTGCGCAAGAAGCAGAGCGGAAAAGAAGTTCAAGCGGCGATTCAAGCGAGCAAGTTGCTCATAATCGAACTCGCGGGCCGCGCGCCGAAGCGCAAGGCGCCGAAAGAACAGAAAACCGCGCAGGCCGCGCAGGCCGCGCAAGCGAAACCAGTGGCAGAGAAAAAAACGATTTGAAAAAACATTGAAAAAGCGATATTGAAAAAGTGATTTTTTATGGCTGGACACGGTTGTTCGAGGCACTTGAAGGCGTTGGCGGCGCCGAGCGCGCTGCGCGTTCAGCGAAAGAAAACTAAATTCGTCAAGAAAGCGGGTGCGGGTCCCGCCGAGCTTAAAGGCGCCATGCCTTTGATTTTCGTGCTGCGCGACGCGCTGCGCTTGGCCGGCGACGCGAGGGAAGCGAAGAAAGTGTTTAACGAGAAGAGCGTTTTCGTGGACGGGCGCGTAGTTCGCGACGCTGGTTTTCCCGTAGGATTGATGAGCGTTGTTTCGATTCCCGTCATCAACGCGTTTTACCGCTTGGTAATTCGCAAGAACAAGCTCGAGCTGAAAGCAATTCCAGCTGAAAACGCGGGCGTCAAGTACTGCCGCGTGGAAGACAAGAAGACGGTGAAGAAAGGCAGGATTCAACTAGTTTTGCACGACGGACGAAGCGTTCTCATAGAAAAGGAGGAGGACCGGTTCAAAACCGGCGACACGCTCAAACTGGAACTACCCAAGCAGGAGATAAAGAGTTTTCTCAAGCTCGAGAAGAACGCGTTTTGCTACGTCGCGCACGGCAAGCACTCGGGCGCGCTCGCGAAGCTCGCTTCGCTTGAAGGCAAAACCGCGAAGCTCGCTTCGCTTGAAGGCGGAACCGAGCTCATTACGCTCAAGGATTACGTTTTCGTTGTCGACGAGGATTTCGTTAAAGCAATGCAGTAAAAATTTTTTTGCAATTCATGTTTTCGGTTCATGTTTTCAAGGTTTTTTTAGATGGCTGATGCAAAATCGGTGAAACCGCAAAAAGCGATGAACGCGCCGTTCCTCGAAAAAGTGACGCTCAACATCGGAGCGGGCGAAAGCGGGCAAAAACTCGAGAACGCGCGCTCGCTCCTCGAGCGCGTGAGCGGCTGCAAGGCGGTCACTACGAAGGCGCGCGCTCGAAACCCGACGTTCAACGTCCGCAAGGGAGACGAAATCGGCGTGAAAGTCACGATGCGCGGCGCGGGCGCCGCGGCGTTCCTCAAGAAAGCGTTGGACGTCGTCGACTTCAACATTCCCGAACGCTCGTTCGACGGTTACGGCAACGTCGCCTTCGGAGTGAAGGAGTATATCGATTTGCCTGGAATGAAGTACGACCCAGCGCTCGGAATGATGGGTTTCGACGTTTGCTGCACGCTCTCGAAAGCGGGCGCGCGCGTCGGCAGGCGCCGCATCGCGTGGAGGCGAGTGCCTGCGAAGCAGCGCGTGTCGAAAGCGGAAGCGATTGATTTCATGAAGCGCGAGTTCGGCGTCAAAGCCGTAGAAAAAGAAGAGTGATTATTGATTTTTCGTTTTTCGGAGTTTTCGTAGTCAAGGTGGTTTTTTGGTTCAAAAATTCGAGTCGAAACGCAAGCACCGCGGGAACAGGCGGTGCAGGATTTGCGGAAACGTGCGCGGCTTGATTCGCAAGTACGGGTTGTATGTTTGCAGGCGCTGCTTCCGCGAGCAAGCGGAGAAAATCGGGTTCAAAAAATATTATTGATGCGAGGAGAAACGACGAAAAGAAAAATTGAGGTAAAAGCGGAATGGATGTTCTTGCGCACGCGTTGAACGCGATTAAAGTCGCTGAAGCCCGGGGATCGAGCGAAGCGCGGATAAAGCCGGCTTCGAAACTCGTTCGCGAAGTCCTGCTTTTGCTGCAGCGGAACGGTTACGTCGGCGAATTCGAGTTCATCGACGACGGCAAGAGCGGCGAATTCGCCGTAACGCTCATAGGCAAAATCAACGCTTGCGGAGTAATCAAGCCGCGTTTCGCCGTCAAGCTCGTTGATTTCGAGAAGTACGAACAGCGTTTTCTGCCGGCGCGCGACGTTGGCTTGCTCATCGTCTCGACGCCGAAAGGGCTCTTGGCGCACGTGAAGGCGAAGGAAGCGAAAACGGGCGGGAGGCTCGTCGCATTCGTTTATTGAGGGATTCGAGAAGGTTTTTCCAAATGAAGATTCCTGAAGGCATTGCAATCGAAATCGTTGGGAACGTCATCCGCGTGAAAGGCAGCGGCGGCGAACTCGAAAAAAAATTCAATCCGCTGCTGCTCGGCGTCAAAATCGAGAACGGCGAACTCGCGGTTTCGTTCAAGCGCAAGGAAAATCGCGCGCTTCGCGCAGCGAAAAACGCCATGGAAGCGCACGTGCGCAACATGATTGTCGGCGTGACGAAGGGCTACGAAAAACGCCTAGAAGTCGTTTTCGCGCACTTTCCGGTTTCGATAGAAGTCAAGGGCAAGGACGTGTTCATCAAAAACTTTTTGGGCGAGAAAGTCGCGCGCAAGGCTCGCATCGCTGGCGACGCGCAAGTCGTCGTCGCGGGCAATTCGATTACGGTAAAGGGAAACAACAAGGAGGATGTTGGGCAGACGGCGAACAACATCGTTCGCGCGACGAAGATTCGCGAGCGCGACATTCGCGTTTTCCAGGACGGGGTTTACTATTCGGATTGAATCGTTTTGAAAGAATTTGAAAAATGAAAATTTGAAAAAAGGGAATAATCATGAAAATCGTCAGGAAAAAACACCCGAAATTCCAGAGGCAGAACGTGGGCTTGAAGCCGCGCGTGAGGCACACGGGTTGGCGCAAGCCGCGCGGAATAGACAACAAGCAACGCATTTACAAATGGGGTTTCGGCGCGTCGCCGAGCATAGGCTACAGGAGCGCGCGCGCTATTCGCGGACTGCATCCGTGCGGTTTGCGCGAAGTCCGCGTTTTCAACGAGCGCGACCTCGAAAAACTCGATTGCGTGAGCGAGGCGGCGCGCATCGCCGCGGCCGTGGGCGCGAAAAAACGCGCGGCAATCCGCGCGAAAGCAGCTCAACTCGACATAAAAGTTCTTTGAAACAATTTGAGATAATTGAATAATTGAAAAACATTGAAACGTTGAAGCATTGAAGCATTGAAACATTGGGAAGTGAATTGAAGGAATGTCGCTCAAAACCGTTCGAAGGCTCGCAGCCGACGTCGCAGGAGTAGGCGAATCGCGCGTCCGCATTCTCGATGCGAAACGCGCGGCGGAAGCGCTCACCCGCGACGACGTGCGCTCGTTATTCTCGGAGGGCGCGGTCGCAGTCTTGCCGGCGAAAGGCTCGAGCCGCGCGAAAGCGCGCTTCAAGCGTTCGCGCACGCATGCGGGCAGGCGCCGCGGCCGCGGGAGCGTGAAAGGCGGGCTCAAGTCGCGCGCGAAGCACGCGTGGGTTTTGCGCGTGCGGGGCTTGCGCAAGGCGCTTGCTGCGCAGAAGGGGAGGATCGCGCGAGGCGATTACCGCAAGGCGTATCGCATGATTAAAGGAGGATTCTTCCGAAACAAGCGGCAGTTGGCGGAATTCGTTGCAGCACTCAAGAAATGATGAAACGAGAAAATAAAAAAACGAAAAAATGATGAAACGAAAAATGAAGGAACGAAATGAGGAAACGAAAAGCGATTTTTGCGTAGTGGTGTTTCATGACTAAGGCAACAGGACCGTTGTATTCAGTGCATTTCAGGCGTCGGCGCGAGAAGAAAACGGATTACGAAAAACGCCTTGCGCTACTCAAGAGCGGAAAAACGCGTTTAGTCGTGCGCAAGACGAACCGCTTCGTTTACGCGCAATTCATCGATTTCCGCGAGGCGGGCGACGCGGTAGTGGCAGCCGCTTGCTCTGCGGAGCTAGGCGAATTCGGTTTCGCGGGCAAGTGCAACACTCCGTCTGCGTATTTGACGGGAATGCTGGCGGCGAAGCGCGCTGCAGCGGCGGGAGTGCGCGAATTCGTTTTGGATATCGGTTTGCAGAGCGCTTCGAAAGGCGCGGTTGTTTTCGCTGCGTTGAAGGGAGCGATAGACGCCGGACTCAAAGCGCCTTTTTCTCCGGACAAGCTGCCGAGCGAGGAACGCATTTCAGGAAAGCATTTGGCGGGCGACGCGTCGGCGCGGTTCGAAGAAGCGAAAGGCAAAGTTGCGGCATTCCAGCCGCCCAGAAAATAATATGTGATTATAAGATTTTGAATTTATGTTGATGGAGAGTGTGTTGATTGGCTTTTGACAGGCGGGGAAGGCGCGGACGCGACGGCGAGAAAGGCGGCGGGGACCGCGGGTTCAGGCGCAGGCGCGAGGAGCCGGCGCGAGCCGAGTGGATTCCGCGAACCGAGTTGGGTAAAAAAGTTTTGGCGGGCGAGTACTCGACGCTTGAAAGCGTGTTCAACAGCGGACGCAAGATTCTCGAACCGCAAATCATCGATTTCCTCCTTAAAGGACAGTTGACTGAAGAAGTCATGGAAGTCACGAGCACGCAACGCATGACGGCGTGCGGACGCAAGATGGCCATGCGAGCGGTGGTCCTCGTCGGCAACCATTCGGGTTACGTCGGAGTAGGCATGGGCAAGGCGCCGGAGAGCAGGGACGCGATTAACGAGGCTGTGCTCGACGCGAAGAAGAACATCATTCGAGTGCGTCTAGGGTGCGGCTCGTGGGAGTGCGGGTGCGGGCAACCTCACACCGTAGCGCGCGAAGTGCACGGAAACAACGGGAGCACGCACATTTGGATTAAACCCGCGCCGCGAGGAGTCGGAATCGTCGCGGGCGAGACGTCGAAGAAAGTGCTCGAGCTCGCGGGAGTGCACGACGCGTGGAGCTTCGCGAAAGGCAGGACGCGCAACGTTCTCAACATGATTCTTGCTACGATCAGCGCTCTTGATTCGTTGAACAACCTCAAAAAAGGCACGGACGCGCAAAGCGAGGAAAGCGAGGCTGCTGAAACGGGTGCCGAAGGCGACGCGGAAGGCGGCGCTGCGGGTGCGGGAGCGCCGCAGTCGAGCGTTTCCGATGCGCTGCAATCGCCCGCGAGCGGAAAGTCCGGCGAAGAAAGCGGTGAAGAAAACGGCGCAAACGGCGCAAACGGCGCGGGCGCGGCTTGACGAAGAACTAATGAATGAATTTAACGCGGAGTTGATTTTCTTGGTTTTGATTGCAATCGTTCGGATTCGCGGAGTGATGAGGACGAGAGGCAGCACCGAAAGCGTTTTCCGCGCGCTGCGCTTGACGCGCAAGAACCACTGCGTTCTCGCCGCGCTGACCGCGTCGCTGCAGGGAATGCTGCTCAAGACTCGCGATTACGCGACGTGGGGTGAGGCGAGCGACGAAACCGTCGCGCTCTTAAAGAAAAAATTCGGGGAAAACGAGGTCGTCTACCGCTTGCAGCCTCCTCGCGGTGGGTTCAAAGGCGGAATACGGCAGCATTACCCGAAAGGCGCTCTCGGCTTTCGCGGCGAAAAAATAAACGATTTGATTAAGGCGATGATTTAAGGATTTTGGGATTTTAATCAAGCGAAAGGTGTTTTGGTTTTATGGCTCGCAGGATTCGCGCTCGAGGAAAGAAAAAGTTTTTGGGGAACCGCTCGCACGGAGCCGGAAACATTAAAAACCGGAGAGGCAAAGGCAGCCGCGGCGGCGTAGGCAGAGCGGGTTTCCACAAGCACAAGTGGCTTCAGACGATAAAGCGCGGCGAAATCCGCGGCGAAAAAGGTTTCGTGAATCCATCGCCGTCGGCGCGTCCGCGCAAAAAAGCGCGCGAAATCAGTTTGGACGAAATCCAGCGCGATATCGACGCGGGCAAGCACGCTGCCGGCGCGGACGGGGTTTACGCCGTTTCGCTTCCGGGGTTCAAGGTTTTGTCGGGCGGCTCGCTGAAAGCGCGAATCGCGGTTCGCGCGGCGGGGTTTTCCGCGAAAGCGAAGGAGAAAATCGCGGCTGCAGGCGGTTCAACTGCGGCGGAGTGACGCCGCGCTTGTTCCGCGCTTGCTTTTAGTTTTGCTTTGGGAATTTGTTTTGGGTTCTGCGCTGGGTTTTTATTGCGGAAGGTTTTTATTAACCAAACATTTTTTTGAGTTTTAGGTTTTGGATTTTTAAGGATTTTTAATTTTTTTGTTTTTTAGGGAGGCGTTTCGGGAAATGGGTTTTTGGGATGCGTTTGACCCGCTTCTAACCGCGTTGCCTGAAGTAAAGCGCCCGGACCGCGCGCCGCCGCTAAAGCAAAAACTGTTGTGGACGGTCGCGATTCTACTAATCTTTTTCGTGCTCGGGCAGATTTATCCGCTCGGCGTGGACGCTTCGCGCATCACGAGTTTCGAGCGCCTGGACATTCTTCTCGGCAGCCGCATGGGCACGCTTATAACGACTGGAATAGGGCCTATAGTGCTCGCCAGCATTTTTCTGCAGCTCGCCGTTGGAGCGAAGCTTATCAATCTAGACTTCAGCACTCCTGAAGGCAAGAAGCGCTTTCAAGGCATACAAAAACTGCTAGCTATAGCGCTCAGTTTTTTCGAGGCGGGAATTTACGTTTTGAGCGGTTACTTGCCCGCGTCTGCTTCAGGAACGATTTTCGGTTCGTTCTTTTTGATGCAACTCGCCGTCGTACTGCAGCTCGCGCTCGCCTCGATAATTTTGCTTTACCTCGACGAAGTAGTGCAAAAGTACGGAATCGGCTCGGGAATTTCGCTTTTCATCGCTGCCGGCGTTTGCCAGTCGGTCTTCATCGGCGCTTTCAACCTCGTTCCGAACGCGAGCGGGATTCCGGCCGGGCTCATTCCAAGCGCGATTTACGCTCTCGCTAGCGGCGACGTCGTCAACGCGGTTTGGGGTTTGATGCCGATAGCGTTCACGATACTCGTTTTCCTAGTCGTCGTTTACGTCGAGGGAATGAAGATAGAACTCCCTCTAGCTTACGGTCGGGCGCGCGGCTTGGGAGCGCGTTACCCTATAAAGTTTTTGTACGTTTCTAACATTCCCGTAATTCTCGCCAGCGCTGTTCTCCTCAACGTGCAGCTAATGGGTATGTTCACCGCCACTCCGATCGCAGGCCAAACGGGAATCAAGCAGGGTTTTCTCGGCACTTACCAGAACAATCAGCCGATAGACGGATTCGTTTACTACATTACTTCGCTTCCTTCGCCGCTGCTCATCGCCGGCGGTTATCCCGCTTACATTCAATACATCGTTCAGCCGAAGGAAATAATCCATGTTTTCGTTTACGGCTTAGCCCTCGTTTTTCTTTGCGTCGTGTTCGGCTGGTTTTGGATTGAGAGCACGGGAATGGGGGCTAAGGACGTAGCGGCGCAGTTGAACCGCGCGGGACTCCAGATTCCCGGATTCCGTCAGGACCCGCGCGTGACGGAAAAAATCCTCGAGCGCTATATCCCGATTATAACGATTCTGGGAAGCATTTTCGTCGGCTTGCTTGCGTGGTTCGCGGACATCGCGGGCGCGCTCGGAACTGGCACGGGAATCTTGCTTACCGTAGGCATCATTTACCGTTTTTACGAGGACCTCGCGCAGCAGCAGTTGTTCGAAATGTACCCCGTTCTCAACAAAATCATGCGTTGAACGTTTCTTTCTCGTTTCGACTTCGGTTTTAATTAAGTTTTTTTTGAGTTTTTTTGTTTTTTGAATTTTTTTGGTTTTGCAGGTTTTGATTTTTTGAGGTTTTTTGGAAATGCGTGAAGCGACTTTGTGGCTCATGGCTTTGTCGGTAGTGTTCGCCTTCTTCAGTTACTACCTCAACAAGACGCTCGGCAAGCGCGACGAGGTTCGCGCGACTCAGCAGAAATTCAACGAGCACATGAAGGCGATGCAGGACGCGCTCAAGCGAAACGACGAAGCGAAGATTAAAGAGCTGCAAAAGCGAGACAAAGAGCTCAACGAAGCGATGATGCAGACGATGTTTCTCCCGTTCCGTTCGCTCATAATAATTCTGCCCGTCTATTTCGCGCTTTACTCGTACGTTTTGCCGGCGTTGTTCCCGAATTTCTCGATAACGCTTCCGTTCTCGCTGCCCGGGAGAATGGATTTGTGGGACGCGAGCGCTTGGCGGCCGACGTTCGGCGCGCGCGGGTTCTTCATTTGGAGTACGGTTTTTGCCGGACTCCTCGTAGTCGAGCTGTTATGGACTAAGGTGGAAGCGAGGGTTCTCGCGAAACTATTTAAGCGGTTTCAACCAAAAACGAATTCCCCGAAACCCGAATTCCCCAAAACCGATTTCCAAAAACCCGATTTTCCAAAAACCGATTCTCAAAGCGATTCGCAGGAAAAACAGTGAAAACAAAAAAATTACCGGTTCAACCGGCGTGAAGTGGTGAAAAAAATGGTTTCCAAAGCGTTCCGCAGGAAGCGCGTTCTCAAACGCCGCTCGCCTTCAGGCAAGCGCGTGGTCATTTACAAGAAGCGCATTCCCGGCGTCGGGCACTGCGCGTTGTGCGGATGCAAACTGCACGGCGTTCCGAGAATCAAGCAACGCCTTGCGAAGACGGAGAAGCGGCCTGAACGCGTTTTCGGAGGCGTGTTGTGCGGAAAGTGCGTTGCGCTCGTAGTGCGCGACCGCACGCGCTTGAAAACCGGGCTCGCTTCGAGGGAAAGCGTTCCAATCGCGCGCTTGAAGTGGATTGACGCTTTGAAGCGATAAAAACGCTGACGCCAAGTTAATTTTTGCTTTAAAAAAATCAGGGTGGGTTGGGAAAGTGCGCATAGCCATTTCAGGTTACAGCGGTTGCGGTTCGACTACCGCGTCGCGGCTCGTCGGCCGCCGCCTCAAACTCAAGCAAGTCAATTACACGCTGCGAAACATCGCGCGCGAGCGCGGCGTCACGCTCGCGCGAATGCAGGAGCTCGCGCTCCGCGATTTCCCGAAACACGATTTGCGCATCGAACGCAAGCAGTGCGATGCCGCAGCTCGCTCGCGCGACTGCGTCGTCGCCTCTCGCCTCGCGGTGTGGCTGGACGACGCGAGAGTGTGGCGCAGGTGCGGCGCACTGCGGCCGCCGCGTTTCGACGTCAAGGTGTGGCTCGAGGTGCCGCTGAAGGTGCGCGCGAGGCGCCGCGCTAAAGTCGACAAGACGCCTTTCCGCGATTCGCTCGCGTTCACTCGCCGCAGGGACGTCGAGAATTCGCTTCGTTACAAGCGGTTGTACGGAGTCGACTTCAAGAAGATTCCTCGCGATTGCGCGGTAGTCGATAACGAGCGCTGTAGCGCTAAGCAGACCGCCGCGTTAATCGTGAAGCTCGCTCGGGAAAAAGCCGGTGCAAAGGTTAAAAGGAAGAAAACCAAGAACGTTAGAGCGATTAAGAAGCTTAAGGGGATTAAACGCAAAATCAAGAAATTCAGGCGAAAGCGTTAGGCGAGATGAAAATTAA
>JAZDKN010000055.1:0-2368 GCA_043803065.1 Microcaldota archaeon | reverse complement strand
TCCCGTCGCTCATTAAAACCATGAACTTGATTGCGTCAAGTCTCGCGCGCGTTGAAGTGAGTTCGGTAGTCGCTTTTTTTATTCCGTCACCAGTATTCGTCGAGCCGCTGGCTGACAACGTGTCAATCGAGTCTTTCAAAGCATTCTTGTTTAATGTAGTCATTAACGCGAGTTGCTTGTTCGTCGTCGCCGAGCTCGAGAAGGAAACTAGTCCAGCTTTAGCGGTTTCATCCAACACGTCGACGAACGCCTTAGCGCTCGTCTTTGTGGCATCAATTCTGGCGGGCGGTTTTTGGGAAGTTACGTGGTAAAACATGTCGCCGTTTTCTGTTTTCCTAATCCAGACTAAATATGTTCCGGCTGGTCCGCTAGAGAAGCTTTGTCTAGACTCACTACTTCCACTAAATGTGCTGTCGCTGCCGTCTGGGCGCTGTATTTTGAACTGATAACTCACGCCGGAGTACGAGATTATGACTACGTCAAAATCGCTTGGAGAAGGAAGAGTGAAGCTCTGTACCATTACCCAGACGCTGCTAGTCGTTATAGTGCCATTCGTATAATTTAGTTGGTCAGAATACCACGTCATGCTTCCGGAACGGTCCACGACGAGCATAACGTCGACAGGTATGGTGTTAACCAACGGACTTCCTTTGCCGGTGGCGTTTATCGTGATGGTGACGTTGTCCCCCATCGGAACGCTGGACGGCGAAGCCGTCTTAACGAATGAAACGTAAGGATCGACCGCGATTACGAGCGGCGCGAACAAAAACAATAATCCGAATATCGCTAACGCTAACTTTGATTCACTCTTCATTTTATCCCACCTGCCAGTTTATTCAAAACACCGAATCGAATTTTACTTGCGTTTACGTGCGCAATTCGATGGAGCGCTCTCTATAAAGCGCTTACAGCAACGCGTCAAAACAAACGCGTCTGAGAAAGCGAACAAACGAAACGAAGTTTGCCCCACCGTTTTTTCGCTGGTTAGATACTGCACGAACCTATTTAAAAAGCTTGCCCCAAATGACACTACTGAAAGTTAGTTAAAAACCCTTGCATTTATAGAAAAATGCGGGTTGTTTATAACGAACCTGCCCGACCCGCCCGACCAGCAACGCTACCCAGTCAGCGCAGCGACCGCGAGCGGGAAATTGATCGTCGCGTCGCCGACCACCGTCACCGCGCGCGCCTTCTCCTTTATTTTGCCCCAAGACTTCGCTTCCTGCACTTGCGCGCCGCTGAGCGAGCCGTCGAACGGCGAAGCGGTAGTGAAATAAACGCTGTAATCGAGTCCCCCGCGCAGGATGTTCGCGCCGATAGTGTGGTGCTTGGCGATTCCGCCACCCAAAATAACTGCACCTGTTTTCTTCGCACTCAACACCAACGTCGCTAGTTTCTTGAAGTCGCCGGTTTCGTCGAGCACGAAGTCGGGGTGGTCCTGCTTGAAGAAGTGGAGTTGCAGGCCGAGGGCGGAGTCAACGAATCCGGGAACGAAGACGGGCGCGCCCCGCTCGAGGCACGCGCGCAGGAAAGAGTTTTTGTCGCGCAAGCAAAGCTCGCTCGCGAGTTCGCGCACGAAATCGCTCGTCGCCCACACTTTGCGCTGGGCGTAAAGCTTGCGGAAAACGGGCTGGACCTTCTTTTCGAGGAGCGCGTAACGCTCGTTCGGCACGAGGATATTCCCAAGTCGGTTGATTTTCTTTTTGTGCAGCGCGACGTCGTCAAGAAAAAACGAGCCTTGCAAGTAAGGCGCGTGGCTTTTAATCAAATCGTGGTCGATTGCTCCGCCCGTAGTGAGCACGGCGTCGACTCCGCCTTCGCGAATGAATTGCGCGAGCACGCCGCGCAAGCCGCTGGCTGCGAGATTAGCCGTAAAAGCGAAAAAGCGCGTGCACTCCTTGTCGCGCCGCATTTCGCGCATTATGCGGACGGCTTCGCCGAGTTCGCTCGCCTGAAAGCCGCACGAAGCGAGCTTGCGCACGAGCGCCGACGCGTTTTCGCGCGAATCAACCGTGAAATCTTTAACCGAATCTGGTTTCTGCGTTTTCTGCATTCAATCCCACCTAGTAAGATTTTAAACCACTTCGGGCTTAAATAAGAGTCCCCCTTTCGCTTAACATTAGCGGAAAGTGAAATTAGAGGAAAGTGAAACAACGAAATGCGTTTGCTGCAATTGCACTGCGATTACATCGCGTTCAAACCCAAGAGCAAGGCGCTCAAGACTGCGGCCGAACTCTCGCCCGAAGAAAAAAAAGGCGTGCGAGTCGAAGACGTAGTCGTGCTATTCGCTTCATTCGAGGCGGGAGACGATGAGCGAGTGCTCGAGGAAGCGGCGCGCCTAGTTGAAAAAGACTTCCGCGACGTGCAC
>JAZDKN010000054.1:0-2576 GCA_043803065.1 Microcaldota archaeon | reverse complement strand
CGAAGGAGCGGACGCAGTAGTCTTCACGGTTCCGCACGACGAATTCAAGGCAATCGACGCAGCCGCGATTGCGGCGCTCGCCAAGAAAATGAGGACGCCCGTAGTCATCGACGGCTGGTGCTTGTTTCTCTCGTTGCGCGGCAGCACGGACGTCGAGTACAAAGCAGTAGGCGTAGGCTGAATAGACGCGGCTTCGGTTGAATCGCTTTAAGGTGTTGGTTGCTTTGACTTCGATTTTTTCTTTGTGGCTGCACGCCGCGCGCTTGAACCCACTGCGCCTCGTCACGGGATTCAGCATCTACCGCACCTTCGAGTACCCGGCAGTTCTGCGCGAGCTGCGCTTGCGCCGCGGTGAACGCTTGCTCGACGTCGGCCCGTCATTCGATTTCGTTACGTTTCTCGCAGCGCGCGGCGCGCGTGTGACGGCGATAGACTACAAGGACCGCGGACTCAAGCAAAAACTCAGCCGCTTCGGAGTCGAATACGCCGTGATGGATGCGCGCGAAATGCGTTTCGAAGGCGAGTCGTTCGACGAAGTAACCGCGATTTCAGTCATCGAGCACATTCCCGGGAAAGGCGATGCACGAGCGCTGCGCGAAATCGAGCGCGTGCTCAAGAAAGGCGGGCGCGCCGTCGTGACGTTCCCGTTCAAAAACGCTTTCAAGGAAGAACGCGCCGCCGCGTTCGGCGGATTGCAGCGCTATTACGACGAGAAAGCGGTGAAGGAAAGGATTCTCGGCGCGACGAACCTGAAGCCCGTCAAGGTGGTTTATTTCGGCAGCGCGGCTTCAGGCCGCGCGTCGCGCTTCTTCTTCAGGCTTCCGCACAAGCTGCGCTCCGCGCTCGGATGGTTGAGCGCGATTCTCGGCAGTGCGCTCGTGCATGAAAACGAGCCAAACCGCGCGGGCGCGGTTTGGGGGAACGCTTTGGTGGTGCTGGAAAAATGACGGAAAAAAAGAAAGAAAGCGAGAGGAAAAAAAATAAGGGAAGTTTGTTCGAAGAATTTTTAGTCAGTTTGCGCGAGCGAGGCGTTTGGTTGACTCTGCTGCGAGCGTGCGACTACGCGTGCAAGCGCTTTTGGCTTCGGGGCGTGAAGTCGCTCGCCGTTTCCGCTCTGCTTCGCGCGAAGGGCGTGCGCGTTGGCAGGCGCGTCGTCTTCGTGAAAGACAACAGGTTCGTCACGAACTTCACGAAAGGCGCAATCGAAATCGGGGATTGCGTCGTCTTTGGCAGGCACACTATTCTCGAAGGCAAGGGCATTAAAATCGGCGACAACGCGACGCTGAACAATTACTCGCACGTGATGAGCGAAAAGCGCATCGAAATCGGCGCGGACACGCTAGTCGCGCCCAACTGTTTCATCACCGACTACGACCACGACGTCGGGGGAACACGCGGCAAAAGCGGCTCGGACGGCTCGGGCGGTTCGAGCGGCTCGAGTTTGATTCGCAGGCGCGGCACAGTCGCCAAGCCAGTTCTGGTAGGCAAGAACGTTTGGGTTGGAGCCTACTCAATAATCCTGAAGGGCGTGCGAATAGGAGACAACTCCGTCGTTGCAGCGGGAAGCGTGGTAACGCGAAGCATTCCGCGCAACTGCGTCGCGGCCGGCGCGCCGGCGCGAGTCATCCGAAAATTCGGCGCTCGACTCCGCGCTTGAAATTCCAAACCGCGCGCGCGTACTTAGACGTCCCGAAATCCCTGTAAAACGCGAGCGGGGAGTGTCCGGGCTTGTCCGTGCAGCCCGCGCAAAGCTTGACTGGCTTTCGCCCGGTTTGGCTTGCTCGCAGCGCCTGCATTGGTTCGCCGTTCCACACGTCGAGCACGCTTTGCTTCTTCAAATCGCCTAAGACGCAAGTCGAGTTGAAGTCGTAACAACACGGCACCACGATTCCGTCCCACGTGACGACCATGCTTTCCCACAAGTTCGCGCAATGCCAAGGCATTCCCGCTGGGTGGTACCAGTTCGCGCGCTTCGAAACTCGTTCCGCGTTCTTCAACTGGTTCGCCCAAGTGCAGAAATTCTTGCACGTTATTTCCACGTCGTAACCGCTCCACTGCTTCCGGAAATCGTCGATTTCCTTTACGGTTTCGTTCGTCTTGATGACTTGAAGGAAAACGTGGGGCTTGCGCCCGGTTTTGAACCGCATTTTTTCACGCAGCTCGAGAAACGCTTTCACGTTGCGCACCGACGATTCGTAATTCGCGTTGCGCCTCACGCGCTCGTACGTGCGCTTCGTAGCCCCGTCGAGCGACAGGATAACGTTGTCGATGCGCGTGTCGAGGAGCGCGGCGCTCTTCTCCGGCGTGAGGAGCGTGACGTTGGTGGACAAGTAAATGTTGTTTATTCCCTTGCTTTTCGCGTAACCGATGAAATCGAAAATCTCCGGGTTCAAGAGGGGTTCACCCATGTAGTGGAGGCCGACGGAGTAAACGAAGGGCGCCTCGTCGATTATTTTTTTGAAAAACGCGAATTTCATGGAGCCGAGCGGGCGAGTCATGTCGACGCGCGGGCAAGTGATGCAGCGCAAATTACAGTGCGCCGTCGATTCTATCAGCAGGCTCACGGGCTTGTTCAG
>JAZDKN010000053.1:0-5666 GCA_043803065.1 Microcaldota archaeon | reverse complement strand
CGTTCATTCCGCCGATCGCGTCGCTTCCGGAAGAATAACTGGGCGCGACAGTCGACGTTCCGGCGAAAAGCCCGCCGCGAAGCAAAACGCCAGCCATGATAAAAACTATTACGAGGAACGCCGCACCTAACACGAGCGCGAGGACAGAACGATTCTCCATATTCAAATCACCTTTTGCGGAAGTGCGGCATGCGCACCGAAATCGTTGCTTTCTATCAGTGCACAAGGGTTATTAAAAACCGCGCAAAACTTCAAGCGAAAAACTTAAAGCGCAAAACCGGAACCGAGTACGAAACCGAAACCGTGCGGAGTGCTGCGGCGCTGCTGCCGCTAAGCCTAATACGCTTTCCTTGCCCGACTAAGTCGTTTTCGCGTCGTTCGTTTCCGCTGCGCTTCCGCTCGCGCTTGCTCGCTTATTCCGCGAGAACGATTTTCAGTCCGTCCGGCTTGCGCGCGATGTTTCCGCTGCGAATTCCCGCAACGAATTTAACGCTCTTCTGTTCTGCGAGGTCAAGCAGCCGCTGCGTGACGATTCCGTCGAGAACAATCGCGTGCACGCTACTGCCCGCGTCGGTAAGCGTCTTCATGATTTCGCGAATCGGCACCTCGCTCACGACTCCGCCGTCAGCGTCCAGAAAACGCGCCTTAAGCGAGCCTTCGAGCTCTTTCAGAAGCGCTCGAAGCGCGGGCGCTTCCTTTGGCTCCGGCTCAACCGGCGGCGCGACAGGCTGCGGCGCGGGCCGCACTAGCTGCGGGGAACGTTCCTCGCTTTGCTGCCCGCCGCGCGGTTCGCCTCGCGGCTCGAAGCGTTCTTCGCGTTGCTCGCGGCGCTCGAACCTTTCGCCTCCCCGCTCTCCTCCCCGCTCGCCTGCGCCGCGTTCTTCTCTCGGCTCGCGGCGTTCTTCCCGCGGCTCGCGAGGCGGCAACGGTTCGCGTCCGCCGCCTGGCGAGGGTTGCGAGAAAGAAGGCGCGCCGCCTGCGGCGCGCTCTTTCATGATGTCCGCGTAACCGATGACTTGCTCAACGGGAATGCGTGCGCGCAAGCATTTTATCATTTCCTTGCGCGTGAGCTCCTCGACTTCTTTTCCGGGGGGCGCGCGCGCGACGAAATCAACGTCGGTCGCGTTCATGAGTTCGCGCAGAATTATATCTCCGCCCCGGTCGCCGTCAAGGAACACCGTTAGTTCTTTTTTGCGGCCGACGTCGGAAATCGTTTTGCCGACGTTCGCCCCGCCTACGGCTATGACGTTCGTAATGCCGTTCTTTAATAGAGTCACGACGTCCGCCCTGCCTTCGACTACGATTATTTCCTCGCTCGAAGCGACTCCCGGCCCTGCGGGAAGCGCGTCTTCGCCGAACGCGCGAATTTCCGCCGTTTTAAGATTTTCCGAGACGAGCTCGCGCAACTCCCTGCTTTCGGGAATCTCGGTGTCAATGAGATTCTTGAGCAGGTTTTTCGCTCGCTCGAGAACTTGCTTGCGCTTCAAGTTTCGCGAGTCTTCAATGCGCTGCACGCCGATGCGCGCATCGCAAGGCCCGACTCGGTCAACGATTTCGAGCGAAGCCGCAAGAATGCTTGTTTCCACCATGTCGAGGCTCGACGGAACGAGAATCGTTCCAGTCGTCTTTCCGCCGCGCACTTGCGCGTCGACTTCAATTCTGCCGATTCGGCCGTTCTTCTGGAGTTCGCGCAAATCCAGTTCGTCGCCGAGCAATCCTTCAGTTTGTCCGAAAACCGCTCCAACGATGTCCGGCTTTTCAACTATTCCGTCTATTTGGAAATTAGCGCGAACGAGGTATTTCACCGCGTCAACGTAAGTCTTCCCCATTTATACATCACCTTTACTCCGTTTTCATCATTGTTCGTTCGTTATTGTTTTTCCCGTTTATTTTTCGCTTCTCGTTTTTCGTTTTTTGTTTTTTTCTTTTTTTTGTTTTTTTCTTTTTTGACGGTGTTCCGTTCAAACCGCCTTTTTTCGAGCGCGTCCTCAAGCCGTTCGAGCGCGGTCGGCGCAGCCTCGACGCACCGCACGCCGAAAAGCCGCGCGAAATTCCGGCGCAGCGAAGCGTCGGGCGCGACTCCTTCGGCAACGAGCGCTTCCGTGATTTCCGCAGCGCGCCTCTCGCCTTCCGCGTCGAAATCCGTCAAAACGACGATTCTCTTTCTCTTCTCTTTATCCTCTTTTTCCTCTTTGTTTTCCTCTTCAACCGCTTCAATCGCTCGGCGCGCGACCGCATCCGCGCTTCTACCGCCAGCTTTTACGGTTTCCGCCGTTGGCGCCAGGGTTTCGCGCAGAGCGCGTTCGTCGCGTTTGCCTTCCACGATGACGATCGCAGCGTCCAGCCCGCGCTTGGTTTTCACCAAAAGCTTGCGTTTGGCTTCAACGTCCATGAGCATTTTTCGACCTTTCGTTCGACGTCGTTACGCCTCGAACGCGCTCGCCTCACGGCTTGCGCGCCGCTAGCTAATGGAGAATCCGTTCGAGCCGCACGAAAACGCAAAAAAGCGTCAGTAAGCGGCTTGCGCGGCGGCTTTTTCAGCCACCAGGTCGTACAAGGAAGGAGAAATGCGAATTATGTCCTTAACGGAAATTATTCCTGCTACTTTCTTTTGCTTGAAGACCACCAAGCGCTTGACGTCGCGCGAACCCATGAGCTTCGCCGCATCGCTTATATCGCGCGAAGCGTCGATTCCCACTAAAGGCTTGCTCGCGACGTCCTTGACTTTAGCGTTCATTTTCTTCGGCGCTACCGCGCGCTTGACTATGTCGGCGTCCGTGATTACCGCGTAAATCTCTTTGCGCGCGTTAGTCACGAACAAGCCGCTAATGTTTTTCTTTTTGATGAGCGTGGCAGCGTCGTATACTGAAGCATTCTCGTCGATAGTCACCAGGGCAGTCTTCATGCAATCTCCTACCTTGATCCCTGTCTCCATAAAATAGTTTAGCGCGTCCGTAGTTTAAAAACGAGTAGGAACGCGCGAGCTCAACGCAGGAGAACGACGAACGACGAAACCGTTTTTTCGGTGCATTTAAATTTTTAGCGTTCTTTACTACAAAGCGTGAGTCATTACGCGAAAGGCGCCGCGTTCGAACGGCAATTGCGCGATTTGCTGCGAGCTAAGGGGTTAGTGGTGGTGAGAAGCGCTTCCTCAGGCGTAGACGGGTTATCTCCGGACTTGGTGGTTTTGAGTTCGCGCAAGAAATTCGCCGTCGAGTGCAAGGCGTGGAAGCACGGCCCGAGCATCGAAAAACCGAAAATCGTTATCATGCGCGAGTGGCAAGCGGGCGCGGGCGTGCCGATATACGTGGCTTGGAAGGCGCCGAGGCGCGAGTGGAAGTTTTTCCCGCTCGACGCGTTGCGCGAGACGGGCGCGGCGTTCGTTCTCGGCGACAAGGACTGGAGCGCGGGAATGACGCTTGAAGAAGTGCTGCGCTAGCAGTTCTAAAATTATTGAGCGCTTCCACCGCTAAACAAAGTTTTAAAACTCGTTGAAAATACAAAATAGTTGTGGCCAGCAAACCTCGTTACGGCATTTATGTTGCGCGACAACGTGCTGAAGAACAACCAGCTAACAAAATGAAGGTGCGATACCTATTCTACACTGGAAAATACATTAAAAATTACCGAAAACAATTTTTTAATTCCGACGTGGTTTCCTTCGTTACAAACAAGGCTTTAAACCGCGCTTTACAGAGTACGCTTCAAAACCCGAATTCAGAAAAATTAGAGGGTTTAGGTTTTCTCGCGACTAAAATCGACCACAATCTCAAGCAACTCGAAAAGCCGTCTGGCTACCCGCTGTCTTTTCCAACGCAAGTTTATAGAAGCAGCGTTAACTCGTTTCCGCATCCAATAATTCTCGAAAACCTTGGCTTAGAACCGTTACTGGAGTTAGCGGTTTGCAAGCACATTGTAAAAGAAAGACCCGAACTCACTAAATATCGAGTAGTGACACCAAAACCAAAGCGATTCAGACTGCTAACGCAACCGCCCGCGCATAAAGAATCCGAACCAACGTTAGAAGAAAAAATAGTTTCACTGCAAAAACGCGTTGCGAACAAGAAAAAGGAAAGCAAATCGAACTAATTTTGCTAGGCCACCGCAAAATATCACAATAACTTCAGTTTCCCCGTTATCGCGTCGATGCGCGCTTCTTCCGCAGGACCTATTCCGACTGCGGTCGCGGTTCCCGCCTCGATTTGCGTGAAGCCCGCGTCGCGCACGAGCGCGCAAGGCAACCGCGCGCGCTTCGCTTGGTTAAAGATTTCGATTAACTCTTTTTCACTCGCTACCTTCAAACAGATTTTCTTCATTCCGCCAGCACGCCACTCGGCGACGCCTCGCGCATCGCTAGCGCTCGCCTTGTCGAGCGCGAGAACGCTCGCGTGAGCGCACTGCGCCCCGATTTTTCCTTTGCCCATCTTGAGGTCGGAACGCAAGACGAGCGCTTGCTTGAACACGTTTCAAACCACCGGTTCAGCGTTTCTTGTCCGATTCAATCAATTTTTTGTCGTCAACTGAAGCTAACGCCATTTTTCTCGAAAGCCAAGAAACTTGTTTAAGCACCGCAATCAAGTTTTCAGCTTCGGTTTTGGCGCTTTTAGGCAGCGGGCCCTCGTTAGCGGCTAAGTTAAAAGCTTTCAAAACCATCCTGCTAATTTCGTTCGGTTCTCTTCGTGCATCAACGGCGTCAAAAATTTGTTTCACCAACGCCGCGTTATCGTAAACTATCTTTGGATTTACGTGGCTGATGCGCCTCAAAAAAATTTCTTTACTAAACTCCTCGTTCACAAACCGCGTGTAGTACCCCAAATACCGGGAGAACATTGCGAACGCGCTAAAGTTGTTAGCTTTTTTCCAAGTTTCTCTGCTTACTTTAAGGTCTAAAGCCTTTTTTTCAGGGTGCGCGTCTGCCAAACCGCTTTTAACAAAATGCTCAACTAGCTCTTCAGGAATCCTTAAAGCGATTGTTGTAATGCGGCTGCCGGGATGCGTGTTTTTGAAAGAACCCGCCCGCTCAACCGCAGCATCGAAATCCGCATCCAGCACTGAAACAGGTAAGCAGCCTAATTTCAAGCTGGCGTGAATTTCAGTTCCATCCTTCAAAATTTCTTTGGTAACTTGCACGGGAATTTTTGCTCCCCGCGGATTAACTAAGTTAAGCACGCGGTATCCGCCCGCGCTTTTAAAACGCGGAAGTAAAATCTCCCGCTTCGAACTTAAAAAAGTGAGAGAATGAATGCTTCCTCTATGCAGCGCGGGCAGCAAAAAATCTTCAACGACCAAATCCGGGTGTTTTTTCTCCAAAGCAAGCAAGTATGCATTAGCCATGAAGTAATATTGGCGAAACTTAGTTTAATAAGTCGCTTTTTGCAGCCAAAGACAAACGCTTCAGCTGGAAAGAAAAATAACCCGAGGCGGCATCGAATTTCAAATCCCGCGCACTTCGACTTCGCTCACGAACGGCCGCATGATTGCCGCAAACTCTTGCAGCCGCTGCGGCGGAAACGCAACGCGCTTGTTGAAACTCGCGTCAAGACAGTCGCGCGCCTGAAACTGCTGCAGGAAAAAACGCTTGGCGCCCTTCAATTCCTGCGCGATGCGCAGCGCGCTGCGCTCGTCGAACAAGCCCGGCACGACGGTAGCGCGAAACTCGTAATCAG
>JAZDKN010000052.1:0-11069 GCA_043803065.1 Microcaldota archaeon | reverse complement strand
TGGCGTCGAAGACGCCTGATGCTTCAGTCGTCATAATGGGTCACGAGCCCCGTAAGAGGCTAGTAATTGATGTAAAAGGCATTTAAAAGCCTTTCGCTTGAACGCTTTTCATCGGAGGCTCCGACGCGTTTACGCCGTTCGTGTTAAAAGGCAAGCGTAAGAGGCTTATCAGATACTGCGCCCTCATCTTAAAGCAGTGCTGTTTGGTTTCATTTAGGAGTTGTTCGGTTTTTCTTTTTGTTCATTCTGGTTTCACCGGAAGCGAGGTGGAGCAACTTTAATATTTTGATCGCGCGTAACGCATGCGGGTTTTTAAAGGTGGAATCTTCGCATTCGCTTTGCTTTCAATGCAAGGGACGCAACTGGTGCGGAGTCGGCGCGGGCGCGTGCCCGGTTCTCGCTAAAATTCGCGCGGCCGTGCCGCTCGAGAAAAAGATTTCGCGCGACGTTTTCGGTCCTTGCCCGCCCAGCGTTTTCGTCGGAGATTACGGTTGGCCGAACGTCGCGGTGGGTCCGCTAGTGAGCGTGAACGACGCGCTCGATGCGCGCGCTCTCGACGACCCGAGCAAGTGGTTCGGTTCGAGCTACGCGGAGATAATTGAGTTCCGCTCGAGTCTCGCGCGTGGAATGCGGTCGCAGCATGTGAAAGCGCGCAACCGAGTGCTTGCGGATCTCCAGGAGAGCGTGCTGAGCACTGCGCCGGTTGATTTCGAGGTTCGCTTCAAGAATGTGCCAAGGCTGAATTTGTCTTTTTCCGCTGTTTTGCAGCCGATGGGTCCGAGCGGGGAAATGGAGGACATGCGAGTCACTGGTGCAACCAAGATTCCGCGGAAAGTCGACAGCATAGTCAACGAAGGCTTGCGCGTGAGCGATGCGTTGCCGGAACTCGTCGGCGCTGGCTTCGATTATTATTACTTGCAGAAGTTGTTGAGCGCTGGGCTGCTCGGCAAAGAGGAAGCTAAAATAATTGTTCCAACAAAGCGTTCTATTACTGCGGTTGACTCGCTTCTCGCGAAGTTAAATATTACCAAAATCAAGGAGCTGCCGCTGTTGAGCGAAAGTCTAGTTTTTTCAGTTGATCATTTGTTCAATCACTACGTCGTCTTGCTTTTGCCTGGCGCGTGGGAGTTCGAGCAATTTGAGGCGTGGAGTCCTGGCACGGTTTGGACTGGCGAAGAACGTGAAACGCACGTTGCTCACGAGTACGAGCCGTTTTGGGGGCGCAGTGATTATGCCAACTCTGAAGGAGGTGGCTATTACGCCGGCCGACTTGCTTGCACCGAGTTATTATTGAAGCTAGGCACGCAAGCGCGCGTAGTCGTTTTTCGCGAAATTGGCCCGGAATACAAGTTGCCGATCGGAGTTTGGCAGGTTAGAGAAGGATTGAGGCACGTTGGAGATAAGCCGCCGTTGAAGGCGGCATCGCTATCGGACGCATTGCGCTTGTTGTCTGGCATGCTGCGCGTTCCTGTTTCTGAGTATGTGAAGAAGAGCAGCATCATTGGGCAGAAGTCATTGCTTGATTTCTGACTCGGCGTTCACCGGAAGTGACGTCCCGAAAAATACAAATTCTAGCGTGCAGTAATGCTTTGAATGACTACCTTCGATTTGTTTTTGCTTCACGATCCCGTTCGCGACAAAAAGCCGCGCAGCAGACTAGTTTGCAGTGGTGATGGTTTGTCGGAGTTAGTTCAAGAAACGCTTTCAGAGATTTACCTGCGTCGTACGCGCGGAGAAGTTTCGCGTTATTTCGTTTCGCAGCTAGGTGTTTCTCAGTTGACGGAAGAGCGCTTGAGACGCCCGAACAAACATTGGTTTCAACTCGTTTTTTTGCAGAAGCTTCTCAAGTTATGGCGCGATAGTTGCGATAAGCCACCTGCCGAAGTCGAATCTCGAAAACAGGCTTTTTTCACGCGAATAGAATTTCTGAGAGTTAATTTATGTAATTCGGTGGCAGTTGTGGCTCCGAAGCATTTGACTTTGACGCTTTGCAAGATTGCCGGCGCTCACGCTGCAGACGGAACGTTGGCCGATTGTTTTTTCTGTATTACCGACCGAAGCAGGGAAAACATTTTAGCTTTTCAAAATTGGGTGTTCGAGTCCTTCGCTTTCAAACCGCGGGTTTCGTGCAATGGTCCGAACGAGTGGCGGCTCGCGTTTCACAATAAAGCATTCGTTCGTTACTTGCAAGTATTTTTCGGGTTTCCATTGAGTTCCAAGCTTTTTACTGTTCGCGAACCATACGTTATTCGCGCGGCAGAATTGCGTTATCGCCAAGCGTTTGCTCTGGGCGTCCTATCTTTCGAAGCGGGCATCTGCATTTCGCGTGAAGTTGCTTTTTGCGTTGCCAGCAAGCAGTTTCGCGATGACGTGTGCGATATTTTATCGCTTTCGGAAATTCAGTTTAAACAACCTGAAAAAATCAGCGGCGGTTATTGGCGTTTTTGGTCGGGGCGTCTTTCGCGCGATTCAGCTTTGAAATGGCTTGATTTCTTCGAACCGAAAACAGAAAAATGGTTTAAGTTATTCGAGTTGGCTAACGGTTTTCAGGGTAAAGCGAAGACATTCGAAGAAGCGATGTCTGCGTTTGATTCCGTTTTCTATAATAATTCCGCCAATAAAGTTTGTTTTAAGGACGTTCTTTTGATTATTTCGAGGTTACAGCAAACCCATCGTTACGAGCTGGCGAGCGAGATTGTAAAACTAAATGGGCTATCGTCTTTTGGCGGTAAGTGGGCGCATTCATTGCGTTATTACTTGGATTTTTTGGTTGACGCAAAGGTCGTTTCGGTTTCTGTCGTTGATTTTGGTCCGAAGAAATCGTTTGGCAGGATTCGCCGCCAAGTTTACTCGTTTAATCCAAATGTTTCTTCTTGGCGAGTTCCATACCGACCGTGGTTAGCAGCTTCCGCAACTTAGTTTTGCGCCAAAAGCGATTGAGCGAGTTTTGATTTTTGCTTTTTGGCTTTTTGGCTTTTGAATCGCTTTAAAATTATGGGTGAGGTAATGTTTTCATGAAAATCGTTTTTTCTGGCGGCGAGTGGCGGATTACGCGCGGCGAGACCGAACTCGATGCGTTCGTGAAAGAATTCGTTCGGTTGCTTGACGACTGCCGCGTCAACTACGCGCTTGTTTCGGGTTACGTCGCGATTCTTTTCGGGAGGAGCCGCAATTCAGAGGACGTCGACGTTTTCATCGAGCGAATGAATGAAAAACAGTTCGCTGTTTTTTGGGAGCGCATTTCGAATGATTTCGAAGCGCTGATGTCGCCTGACGCTGAAACCGCGTTGCGGGATTACTTGTCCCAAGGGCTGTCTGTTCGTTTTGCGAAGCGCGGCGCAGCGGTTCCGAACGTTGAAATACGTTTTCCGAAAACCGAACTCGACGAGTGGACTCTTGTTAATGCAGCGAAAGTTTCGCTGAATGGTTTTGCACTCCGCGTTTCTCCGTTAGAACTGCAGATTCCGTTCAAGCTTTATTTGGGCAGCGACAAGGATTTCGAGGACGCGAAGCACTTGTGGCTGGTTTGTCGCGAGCATGTTGACGCGGCGTTGTTGAAGCAATTTATTATTAAGTTGAAGCAGGAAAATAGTGCTGCGAAGTGGTTGAAGTGACGAAAGCGAAATCGAAGTCAAATCTTAAATCGAGGTTGAAGCTTCCAAAAATAGATTTGCGGGAACTCGCGTTGCAGAAGCGCCGCAACAAGAAGCAGCGGCTCGAGTTTCTCGAGTATTACGCGAAGCGAATCCGCGCCGGAACCGCCTGACTTCCTGCGAGTCCCCTAGTTTTCGACGTAGTCGGAATTCCAGATTACGCCGAAGAAGTTGCACATGCTGCGCTAGGCTAACCGGTTTATTTCCTTGCCGCCATTACTTTCGCGGTGTAACCGTGCGCGAAGCTAGTTTTTTGAGAGAAGTGAAGAAAGCCGGCGTCAGCATTCTTAAAATGAAGAACGCATTAGTGGTCCACCACGACGACGCAGACGGAATTGCCGCGGCAGCCATAATAATCAAGGCGAGGCAAGCCCGGGGCTTGAAAACGCGCACGCTAGTCGCGCGTTACAATACTCCGCCGCCTTCCCTGCTTAAAGAAAAAGCGGTAATCTTCGTTGACTTTGGGGCGACGCTTGCAAAGGAAATCGACAGCTTGAAGAACACGCGTGTAGTTGTCCTCGACCACCACGCGTTAAGTGCCGACAAACCGCGGCCTGCTCCGCGCGAAAACCTTTTTTTCGTTAATCCCGGAGATTTCAAACTTGACGCCGAACACGCAATTGATGGTGGGCAACACATTTGCGGCGCGAGCATGGCTTTCCACGCGTTAAAGCATTCTAACGTCGAGGGGTTAGCGGCTTTAGCTCTTGTAGGCGCGGCTGGCGACATGCAGTTGAAAAAGGGCGCGTTGGAATTCAACCGCGACGTAGTCGAGCACGGCGTGAGCAGCGGAGAAATCTTTAAGGCAGGTCGCTCGTTGAATGTTTTCGATTCGCATTCCCCGCTCTTCGAGGTTGTCGCGAACTTTCTTTCCCCCGCGCTTCCGGGTTTAGTTCACAACGAGGATGCAAGCAAAGCGTTTTTGTCGAAAAACGGCTTCGACCCGCAAAAAAAGTTCGTTGACATGACGCCGGCAGAACAGGAAAACCTGACAAGCGTTTTGGAAAAACACGCTTGGCAGAATGGCTTGCCAGCAAAAGCAATCGCAAAAATGCGGGCGGAAAAGTTTTCGTTCCCGCAGCACGCATCTCTGCCGCACGCGTTTCGTGAACCAGTTGCTCTAGCCGGATTGCTTAACGCCTGCAGTCATTTACCGGCCGCGAACGAGGAAGAAGTGCAGCGGAACGCAAAAAAAAGCGATTAAAATCGCTTTGGGCAACGCATCTCTCGCGAAATCATTAATAAAGAACGCGGTCGAGCTTACACGCCAGCGGCGGGAATACGTTCGGCTTGGGTTGAAGCTCGGCAGCGTTGACCGAAACATTTTCGTTATTCGCGGCGGCACCCAGCTTCAACGCAAAAATCACGGTTTGGGCATTGCTTCCAGCGCTTTAGCCGACTCGGGATTGGTTCACGGAAGACCAATTATAGCAATAGGCGTTGAAAACGGCGTGGTCGTAGTTGAAGCGCGCGCTTCCGAGGAATTGGTTGAAGCGGGTTTGAACCTGCAAAAAATAATGTCTTCAGTTGCGACGAAAATGGGCGGTGGGGTAACCGGCGGCGGGCACAAGGCAGCGGCTGGTGCTGACGGTTTTACTGAAGACCGGTTGCTGGAATTTTTGAGTTTGGTGAAAGACGCAGTGGCGCAACAATTGTCGAACCCTGCGGCTTAGTTTATTTTCTTGACGATTCCGCGGCTCGCATCGACTTCGATTAAATCGCCGTCTTTCAAAACCCTGGTGGCAATCTTCGTTCCAATGACGCACGGAATCCCGAGCTCGCGCGACACGATCGCCGCGTGGCAAGTGACGCCGCCTTGTTCGGTGATTATCGCCGCGGCTTTCTTCATTGCTGGAACGACGTCCGGGTTAGTCGCAATCGCGACGAGCACGTCGCCTTGCTGCATTTTAGCCATGTCTTTCGGACTCAGAATTATTTTTACGCGGCCGCGCACCGCACCCGACGTTTTGCCGAGGCTCGCTGTTTGCCCGTGCAGTTCCCTGACGTTAAAATCGTGTTTTTCTTCCGCGCCTGCGGCGAGCTCGCGCGCCTCGCCGCCCAGAAAAAATTCGTCGTAATCCTTCTCGGAGTAAAGCACGCAAAACTTCTCGCGTTCCGCGAGTTGCGTTAAATCAAAGTCGTTTCCTACCAACAACTCTTCATATTCTGGCGTAAGCATGAAGCGCGCCTGCGCGAGCGTTATTCCGAATCGCCTCGCGATTTCCTTGAAAACCCGCCGCATCGCGTAAAGCGCGCGAATCTGCGCGTAACGCCTGTAAAACTTCGTTAGCATGAAGTCCGCGTAAACCGCGAAAATGCGCTTGTGCTTTTCGTCGATGCCGAGTTCAGCGAAAAGCGCTTGTTTCAGCGTTCTCCGCGTTTCGAGTTCTCGCTCTGCGGCCTGAATTTCAAGAACAGGATTGCCTCTCGCGAGGACGAGTTTGAGCTCGGCAGCGAAATGTTCGAGCGGAAACGGTTCGGCTACGTAAAGCGCGCCGATTACTGCGTATTTTTCGGCGAATGCTTCTAGCGCGCGTTTGGCTTCGGGTTTGAGTCGCGTGATTATTTCGTCTGGCGCCGCCCGAACGATTAATTCGCGCGTTTCCGCGTCGGCGTAAAGCGCTGCCGCGAGTTCTAGAAATTCCTCGTGCTGCTGGGCTTCCTCGCTTTTTTCGTCGGGAGAAGTCAGCGTTACCAGCGTTTCGTTGATTTTTTCTTCCCCGCCCGCCTTCGCTGCCTTCGCCTTCAAATAATTTTTCAAGTAGTTCGTGTACTCTGGGTAAAACATGTCGGTCGCGTTGCTGAGCCAACCCCACTCGTACAACTCGTCGTGCTTCTCGACGTGTGTTCGAATGATTTCCCATAATTCTTCGTTCGTTGCTTTAGCCAATTGCTCTTGGCTCGGAATTGTTTCGGCGTGCTTGACGAGCGCGTCGGAAAAACGCCGAATGTTCGCGTTGATGAGTTCACCGAAAGAAGGGTCTGCAACGATTTTGTCGACGAGCGCGCGCGTGAACTCGAGGCAATCGCGCTTGCCGTAATAAAACGCTATGTGGTTGCTTTTCGCTCCGTCGAACACCGCGAGGATTTTCGAGTAATTTCTGCCGCAGCTGTGCTCGAGCTTGTTCACGAAAGCGCGCAGCCACACTTGGCAGAAGAAGAAATCGATGTCGGGAAACGCTTCTGCCAGCATCCAAGCGTCTCCGTCGCTGAAGTGAACTGGCGTTGCTTTCGTTTTCATGCTTGAATTAATGGCTTTTCGAATAAAAAGAGGTTTTTGTTTATAGCGCGCGCGAGTTTCAGCTTGGCTGTTCGCCTATCACAAAGTATTTTTATGCCTTGCGCCAAAACACTAGTGGTGATAAATTGGCGTTCCAAACCTTTCAAGCGTTTAAAAAAGGAGTTTTCGAGCACTCTGTACTAAAAACTCTCAAGCCGCGAGTCTCAATCAAAATAGCCGGCGATGACTTCGTTAGCGCAATAGTTACGCCTCAACGAAGTTATTTTGGTGGGGGATTTACTAAGAAGAACATACGCGACATGAGAGCCATTCTGCGGGCGGCTGCAAAAACGCACGAAACGAATTATAAAACCAAATCGCCGTCTAACAATTATTTGTTGATAAAAATCGTCAAGAAAAAACCGCAATATGGCTAAACGGTTTTGAACTTGTAGCCGTACGCGATTATGCCTTCCTCCGCGTCGGCGTAAATGCGCCGGAAAACCATCGTCACCGGCGCGCCGATAACCACTTTTTCTTCGGGCGAATCGACGATTTGCGAGAGTATGCGCACGCCGTTCCCGAGTTCGACTATCCCAAGCCAGTAAGGCGATTCGTGTTCGAAACCGCCGGGCGCGGCGTGCACGCGAGTGAACGAGTAAAGCGTTCCCGTTTTAGGCATTTTTTGCTTGACGAGCTTGCCTTTCCTGCGGCATTTAGGGCAAATCTTGCGGTCTGGAAAATACGGGGTGCCGCACGTCTCGCACTTGCAGCCGATCAAGTTGTAGCGCTCGGGAATGCGCCTCCAAACCAACGGAAGAGAATGATGCATTTTTTCAGTTCACCGATTTTAGCATATTGTTTTAGCTTTTTTTCAGGATGTGCACTACCGCAGTGCCTCCGCTTCCACCCACGTTGTGGGCTAGTCCGACTTCCGCGCCGTGCAATTGCCTCGCGCCAGCTTGCCCGCGCAACTGCGCGACGAGTTCGCAGACTTGCGCGATTCCAGTAGCGCCAACCGGATGCCCTTTTCCTTTCAAGCCGCCGCTCGTGTTCACGGAAATTTCCGCGCCGAGCGCGGTGCGTCCTTGCTCCGTTGCGGGTCCGCCTTGTCCTTTCTCGAAAAAGCCTAAATCCTCGATAGCCATGATTTCGCCGATGGTGAAGCAGTCGTGGACTTCCGCGAGATCGATATTCTTCGGTTCGAGGCCCGCTTGCTTGAACGCGTCTTTCGCCGCGATTTTCGTCGCGCGCATTTCGGTGAGCGAAGCGCGGCTCGCGAGCGCGAGCGTGTCGCTGGCTTGCGAGCTCGCAGCGATTTCTATTGGTTGTTCGCAGTAAATATTGGCGACTTCGTGCGCTGCTAGAATCGCTACTGCCGCGCCGTCGGTAATCGGTGAGCAGTCGAATAGTTTGAGGGGCGAAGAAACCATTGGCGCGTTCAAGGCTTGTTCGAGCGTTATCTCTTTTTGGTATTGCGCGAACGGGTTTTTTGCGGCGTTCGAATGGTTTTTTATAGCTACCGCCGCCATTTGTTCTTCCGTCGTCCCGTAATCGTGCATGTGTCTGCGCGCCATTAAAGCGTAAATCGAGGGGAAAGTCGCGCCGTTGAAGAGTTCCCACTCTTGGTCGCCTGCTCCGCCGAGCGCGGTGGCAACATCTTCAGTGCTGGCGTCAGTCATTTTCTCGATTCCGCCGACTGCGACGATGTCGTACGCTCCGCTGGCGACCGCGAACCACCCGGCGCGGAGCGCCACGCCGCCGCTCGCGCAAGCTGCTTCGCAGCGAATCGCGGGAATCGGTGTGAGCCCCAACTGGTCTACAAGCAGCGCGCCCACGTGTTCCTGTCCAATGAGTCGTCCCGAACTCATCGATGCACCAAAAAGCGCCTGGATTTTGCCGCCTTCAAGGCGCGCGTCTGCGAGGGCGCGCGCTCCCGCTTCAACCGCGAGTTCGCGGAACGATTTTTCCCAGTGTTCGCCGAACTTCGTGAGTCCGATGCCGATGATTGAAACTTTTCGCATAAACGCCACTTTTGCTTTTTTTTTCGTTGTTTTTTGTTTTGTCGTGTTTTGTTTTTCTTTTTCACATGCTCTTTAGCTTGCGGCGGTGCTTCACGTAAACCGCGTAATCAATGTAAGTTTTGTTGTTGTTAATCAAATCCCAAACGCGTTTGATTGGCCTGCGACCTTCCTCGAGAATCGCTTCAGTTACGGTGAGCGCGAACGCGTCGCTTCCCGCGCCGCTCCCGTACGATACGGCGAGAATTCGTTGTCCCGGCCGCGCTTCATCGAGAATTGCGCAGAGCCCAATCATCGTTGCGGCGCTGTACGTGTTGCCGATAAAAGGCGTGACGAGTCCCGTAGCGATTTTTTCTCGCGGAATGCCGAGCGTTGCGCCTGCTTCGAGCGGGAATTTCCCGTTCGGCTGGTGGAATACGGCGTAATCGAAATCGCTTGCCTTGAAACCGGTTTTAGCGAACAGCGCGTTCGCACAGCCGAGCACGTGCCTGAAATACGCCGGCTTGCCGGTAAATCGTCCTCCGTGCCGCGGGAATTCCTGGTGCTGCCTGCGCCAAAAGTCGGGAGTGTCCGTCGTAAACGAAGCCGTGCCGTCAATAGTCGCTATCGCGTCTTTTGCGCCTATCACGAACGCGCCTGCGCCGCAGCCGGTACTGAACTCGAGCGCGTCGCCTGGTCTGCCTTGGCTCGTGTCGCTTCCGACGGCTAAGCCGTAGTCAATCATTCCGCTTGCAACCATTCCCATGCAAGCTTGAATGCCTGCCGTGCCTGCTTTGCACGCGAATTCGAGGTCGGCGGCAGTTAAGTTCGGCGTTGCGCCGAGTGCTTCAGCAACGATGCTTGCTGTAGGCTTTACCGCGTAAGGCTTGCTTTCGCTTCCGATGTAAATCGCGCCTATGCTTTGCGGGTCGATTTTCGCGCCTAAAACCGCTTTGCGCGCTGCAGCGACTGCAAGCGTGCACGAGTCTTCGTCGAGTCCCGCAACTGCTTTCTCGCTCACTCCGAGTCCGGCGGCGGTTTGTTCGCCGTTCTTGCCCCACACGCGAGCGATTTCTGTAACGCGAACGCGCATTCGCGGAATGCTTGCTCCGTAGCCCGCGATTCCAGTTCCCGCTATTTGCATCGCCTGCATTTCGTGTTCACTTTAAGTCGTTAATCGAAGGTGGTTATTATGGCCCGAAAGTTTTTTAAATCCATCGCCAAAAAACGACTCGGACTTCGACAACCGACGTTTATTCGTTTGTGCGGCACGCGTTTTCGCAATTGTTTTGCCGAACATTTTTTTGTTTAGTTTTCTTTTTCTTCGTCGCGCGTCGTCGAAGCCAAATCATTTAAACGCGCGCAACGTTGAATTCTCGCAAGTGGTGTAAAATGACTGGCAAGGAAATCCAAAGTAAAAAAAGCAAGAGCCAAAAGGAACACAAAAAGGAAAGCGGAGCGGAGCACGGAATTGCTCCGGCGAAATCTTCATCGATTCCCGAGTTCTACAAGAAAACGCCCTCCGAACGCCTGGCGCTAGTCAAAGCGTTCGCCGCACTCACCGACGAGGAAGCGAACGCGCTGCGTGAGTGGGGCGCGCTTGGGGAAGCGACTGGCAGCGGAATGATCGAGAACACGATTGGGACGACGCAGCTCCCGCTCGGCATCGCCACGAATTTCTTGATTAACGGACGGGATTATCTGATTCCGATGGCTATCGAGGAACCGAGCGTGGTTGCGGCAGCGAGCAACGCGGCGAAGCTTTGCAGGCCAAGCGGCGGATTCAAAACTGATTCGGACGAGCCGATAATGATAGGGCAAATGCAGTTCGTGAAAGCTAAAAGCGTTTTCGCTGCCGCGAAGGCAGTGAACGCTGCGCGGGACAGGCTCATCGCGATAGCGAACGAGTGCGACAAGACGATGGTCGAACGCGGCGGAGGTTGCCGCGACTTGAAGGCGCGCGCGTTGAATACGCCGCGCGGCGAAATGCTTATTGTTGAAATATTCGTCGACGTGCGCGACGCGATGGGAGCGAACGCGGTGAACGCGATGTGCGAGGCGCTCGCGCCGAACATCGCGGAAATTGCTGACGGCGTTGAGCCTCGGCTGCGCATTCTCTCGAATCTCGCCACGCGCAGGTTGTCGCGCGCTAAAGCGGTTTGGAAAGCGCGCGATTTGGAAGCTAGTTTCGTTGGC
>JAZDKN010000051.1:0-5236 GCA_043803065.1 Microcaldota archaeon | reverse complement strand
GCGCGCGAGCGACGAGCGCGTTGCTTACTAAGGCTTGCTCGACTTCGGCAGGCGTCACGAAAGGCCTCGAGTGGTCGGGCATAGAGTACGAGCCCATGCCTCCCGTCTGCTCGCCCACGTCGTTTTCAAACGCGCGCTTGTGGTCGTGAACGAGCGGCGTCGAAGCGTTGCGTCCTCCTCCGCTGAACGCCTGCAAACTGAATTCTTCTCCCTCGAGTTTTTCTTCGACGATAACGCTCTCGTGCTTGCTCGCGAAAATATCTTTAGCGTAATCCTCGGCGTCTTTCGGGCTCGCCAGGTGTTCTCCGCTCACTTTCACGCCTTTCCCGCCAGTCAAACCGTCTGGTTTCACAACGAACCCGCCGAACTTGTCCAAGAGTGCTTGAGCATAATTAGTTATTTCGCTGGCTTCGCTTGACGCGAACTTGCGGAACTCGGGGTTTCCGGGGATTCCGTATTTCGCGAGCAAGTCGCGGGTAAATGCTTTGCTCGTTTCCAGCCGCGCGAGCGATTGTTTGGGACCGAAACACGGTATTTTCATTAATTCGAGCGCGTCAGCAACGCCTGCAGCGAGCGGAGCTTCGGGCCCCACGATTGCGATATCTATTCCTTCGTTTTTCGCGATTTCGGAAACGAACACTGCTTCTGTTTCGTCGCGGTGAAAAACTTTTTTGGCGAGCGCCGTAATGCCGGGATTGTTGTTTTTCGTGACTGCGTAGAGTTCCGCGTTTTTCGAGCAGCAAACCGCTTTCGCTATCGCGTGCTCGCGAGCTCCCGCGCCGATCAGCAAAACTTTGTTTGACATGCGCTTTTTCCACCTTGAGAATCGAGTTATGCTTCGCCGAGTTTTAAACCCTGCGGCAGCTAACGGCTATAAACAGTTGAATGAATTGACTTTGCCGTTGCGACTTTGTCGTTGCCCGTTGGAAAAAGAGCTTAACCTTACCATTCCGTGCTTAGGTGACTACAAAACGCGGGAAGCGTAGTCACCCAAGAATTGTTTTCAAGCGCTTTTCACTGGTTTTCCTTGTTTTTCGCTTTTCGCGTTTAAGCAAGCGCTTTAAAAACTTGTATTCTTTCACCAGCAATTGCAGCGTCGGCTTGAGGTTTCCCTCGTGCTCGTAAGCCTGCAACGCCGCGTAGTACTCGCGCTGGTTCTTCAACTCGATGTTCACCGGCGGCATCCCGTGCTTGAGCAGAATATTGTTGAGCAAGAGGCGTCCCACGCGGCCGTTACCGTCCTGAAACGGGTGAATGTTCTCGAACTGGTTGTGCACGACTGCAGCCAGCACGAGCGGCGGAAGTTTTTTCTTGTTCTCGTCGTACCACTCCGCGAGCTCGACGAGCAAGCGTTTCACGCTCGCGGAAGGAGCGCCGCGGTGAACCACGTTGCCGAAAGCGTCGGCTACCACGACTTCCACGCCTTTCGCACGAAGTTTGCCTGCAAATGGTTTCGAGTTCTCGAACACGATGCGGTGAATTTCGAGCACGAGCGGAAGGGAAACGCCGTCGCTCGTTTTGCGTATGAAGCCGATTGCCTTCGCGACGCCGTAAGTCTCGGAAATGTCGTTCTTCGGCTTGTCCGGCCACTTGTCTTTTTCCAGAATCTCGTCGACTTCCTTTGAAGCTACCGACGAGCCTTCAATCGCGTTAGTGTCGAACGTGAACGCTTCGGTGAACTGCAGCCACTCTGCCTCCGACAAGCGAGTTATTTTTACTTCCGCTTTCGCCTTGAACGCCAAATTCTTGATTTCGGCGAGTTCGCTTGGCGACAAAGCTGTTTTCAACGGGTCGGAAACGCGTTTGGCGGCCGCGAGTTTCGCCGCGAGTTTTTTCTCGGCGTTTTTCCTGCGTTCGGCGAGCTCGCTCGCGCTCAAGTTTTCGCCCAAGTAAACCCGCGCTTTCGCTATTCGCCCCGCCCTCCTGACGGATTGGGCTAGATAGTATTTTTTCTTTCGTCCCTGCCTTCGGATTTCAACGTGCATGACCGCTTTTAGGTGACTACAATTTATAAACGTTTTCATCGCAGGTGACTACAAAAAGCGGGGAAGCGCAGCCGTTCAACCAAAAACAACAAAACTCAATCCAAGTAAATCTCGTCCTTACGCAATCGCGTGTTCGCGCGCTCCCGCGCCGATAAGCAAAACCTTGTTAGTCATGACCGCACGTTCAACCCCGCGTGTTTTTCAAGTAGTTTTACGATGCCTCTAGCAACGCTTTCAACCACCGCGTCGCTCGTCAAACCTTTTTCCGCGCTCTCGTGGTAATTCGCAATTCCTCCAGCGGTTTTGAATCCGTCCCAACTCTTCGGATGCGAAACGTCAACTCCTTCAACACTCGTTTGTTTGGGAATAGCCGCGATTTCCACGAAAAAGGCGTTAGCCGGCGGAAAATATTCTCTATCTTTTTCGCTCGGCTTGAACAAGTAAACCAACGGCTTCAACTGCATCCTCTTTTTTCCTTTAAGCAGGTCAGCCTCGTTGATCACCTTAAACGCGTTAAGGCGGTTCAAGCGACTCGCGACTTTTTGTTCGCTTAAATTCCTGTAACCAGCAGGCAAGAGAAAATTATGCACGTCGACGTAAATGTTTCCCGGATTCTCGCGGGCTAAAGCGAACAATAAACTGTGGCGGTCGACGCGAACGCTTTTCGTTTTTTTCGCTGGAACAACGCCGGGAATATCTTCGAACTGCAGCACGCGCACGCCGATGTGCTTTACACCGTTTTCCTTCAAGAGTTCCTTCACTCTCTCGGCAGCGCGCCTGCCAATATTCGGAGCGGTTGACTCGGTGCCGTGGTGCTTGACGACGACGTTCAACGTCAACGGTTTAGGCGCAATCAAGGCAAACACCGTTTTTCAATCCAAGTAAATTTCTTCTTTTCCGAGCTTCGCTTTCTCGCGAGCGAAATGCGTTTTGTTGCGCCGCTCGCGCTCCCGCAGCGCCGCGAACTCGCGCATGTCCTTCTCGGTAACGCGAGTCGGATAATCGCCGGTGAGGCACGCAGCGCAGAGTCCCGGGAGTCCGATTGCTTTGCGCAAGCCTTCAAGCGTTTGGTAAGTGAGCTTGTCAGCGCCTAAATCCGCACGAATTTCTTCGACGGTTTTGCCCGCGGCTTCGAGCTCGTCCTTCGTCGGGAAATCGATTCCGTAAAAGCACGGGCTTACTATCGGCGGGCACGTCGAGAAAAAGTGAATGTTTTTCGCGTGGCGCTTGACGAGGGCAACGATTTTCTTGCTCGTCGTGCCGCGCACGATGCTGTCGTCCACGAGCGCAACGCGTTTTCCGTTCAAAACGCTGCTGATGACGTTGAGATTCACGCGAACCGCGTCCTCCCGCTTTTCTTGAGTGGGCATGATGAACGTTCGCGCGATGTAGCGATTCTCGATGAGTCCCTCGCGCGATTGAACGCCGATGCTTTCGGCGAGAGCTTGGCTGGCGGCGCGGCTCGTGTCGGGAACGGGTATTACGACGTCGAGAACGCAGCCTTGCCTGGCGCACTCCGCGCCGAGCTCGCGGCCGAGTGCGAGGCGCGCTTCGTAAACGCTGCGGCCGTCGATTACCGAATCGGGGCGAGCGAAATACACATACTCAAACATGCAGTGCGCGCAACGCGGCGACGCCGCGATTATTTTGCTTGCTACCTTGCCTTTCGGCGTGACGATGATTGCTTCGCCGGGGCGCACGTCTCGCTCGAGCTCGAAACCAGCCGCGTCGAACGCCACGCTTTCGCTCGCGAACGCGGCCGCGATTACTTCGCCTTTCGAATTTTTTTGGACGCCCATTACGAGCGGCTTTATTCCGAGCGCGTCGCGAAACGCGAGGATTCCTTCGCCTTCGATGAGCGTTACGGCCGAGAAAGCGCCGTTGACGATGCGCATTACTTCGCCGACTGCTTCGAAAACGATTTCGTGGCTCAACTCGTTTCCGTACAACTTTTCTTTTTTCGCGAGCGCTTCGCAAAACACTTGCAGGAGAATTTCCACGTCGCACGATGATTCGAGGTTAGCTCGGTATTTTTCGTGCAACTCCTTGTAATTAACGACGTTGCCGTTGTGAGCCATGGCTATGACGTTGGGAACGCTTACCGTGAACGGTTGCGCGTCAGTTTTCGCGTCGCTGCCTATCGTGCAATAACGCGTGTGCCCAATCGCGGTTTTGCCGCGCAAGAGCGACAAATTCTGGTGCGTAAACACTTGCGAGACGAGCCCCACGCCTTTCTTCAAGTTGATACGCATTCCGTCGAAGCTCGCGATTCCCGCGCTGTCTTGCCCGCGGTGCTGAAGCGCCAGCAATCCCGTGAACGCGTCTAGCGCGGCTGGCGCGTTGTCGAAGCGTATTACGCCGATTACTCCGCACATTTCGAATCACGTCCTCCCTTCATTGCAAGCCAAAAGTTCCAGAGTTTTCTCAGTGCCGGAAGTGCCTCGTGCCAGTGAAAACCATCGCGAGCTTGTGCTCGTCAGCAGCCTTAATCACTTCCTCGTCCCGCAAACTCCCGCCAGGCTGAATTACTGCGGTAACGCCGGCTTTCGCCGCTTCGTCGACTCCGTCGCGGAACGGGAAGAACGCGTCGCTCGCTAGAACGCAGCCCTTCGTTTTTAGGCCAGCAATCCTCGCCTTGTCAATCGCTATGCGCGCTGCGTCAATGCGGCTCATTTGCCCGGCGCCGACTCCAACGAGTTGCTTTTCGCTCGAAACAACGATCGCGTTCGAGTGAACGTGCTTCGCGAAACGCAACGCGAACTCGAGCGCCTTCTCTTCCCGCGCAGTAGGCTTTCGCTTCGTCACGACGCGCCAGTCTGCCGCGAGTTCTTCGTCGGGTTCCTGCACGAGCATTCCGCCGACGACCGAGCGGTACTCCTTGTCGTGCTTTTGCTCCATGAGCCTGTTCGAGTCTATCACGCGCAAATTCGGTTTCTGTTTGAGCACGTGCAACGCCTTCTCGTCGATTTTCGGGGCAATAACGATTTCCGCGAATTGCCGCACGCACGCCCTCGCCGTTTTCACGTCGAGCGGGCGGTTGAAAGCGTAGACTCCGCCGAAAGCGCTCACTGGATCGGTTTCGAAAGCTTGCTCGAAAGCCAAGCTCAGCGTTTTAGCAGTCGCGCCCCCGCAAGCGTTGTTGTGCTTGACGATTACCGCCGTCGGCGCCTCGTCCTTGAATTCTTTTACCAGCGCTATCGCGGCGTTCGCGTCGGCGTAGTTGTTGAAACTCATTTTCTTGCCTTGCAGCA
>JAZDKN010000050.1:0-6603 GCA_043803065.1 Microcaldota archaeon | reverse complement strand
GTGCCCGTGCTGCATGCTCATGAAAGGACAGTGAACCGAGTAACTCAAATCGTAGTCGCGCTTGAGCGCGCGCAGTGCGGCGACGTTTTCTTTAGTCAGAAAGTGGGGGGATTCATCGACGACTTCGATTGCTTTGAATCCGCTGCGGGCGAGTCGCGCCGCTGCTTGCGCCGGTTTGAGCGTCAACCCGTAGATTGTGCTTGCTCCGATTTCCACTTCAAAAACACCTTTGTGCGCAAAGAGCAAAAGAACGAAAGAGTTTTACGCAAAACAAGTATATTTACGGTTTCGTTTACGATTTCATCGCGGTTTCATCGCAGTTTCATATGGCCTTATAGCGTTTTTATTTGTCGCTTGACTCGCGGTATTCCCTCCAACTCTTCACCGCGAGCCCGCTTTCATCGTATTCGCTTAAAGCGTCAGCGAACAACGCGGCGCACTGGGCGTTGGTGATGAGCGGCACTGAAAAGTCGGCCGCCGTGCGGCGAATGAAGTAGTCGTTCGAGAGTTCGCGCGACTCGTTGCTCTTCGGAATGTTTATGACCAAACCTATTTTGCGGCGCTTCAAGTAGTCGAGGCAATTCGGCGCCGCTTCGTCAGGCCAGCGCACGACGCGCGTTCGAATGCCGTGCTTCGCGTAAAAGCGCGCGGTGCCGCCAGTAGCGTAAAGCGAGTAACCGTTTCTCGCGAGCGTTTTCACAGCGTCGATCAAGCGCGTCTTTTGCTTGACGTCGCCCGTTGAAAGCAGGACTGTCTTGCGCGGCGGCTTCGGCAAAGCGAATCCAGTCGAGAGAAGCGCTTTCAGGAATGCTTCGCGCACGTCTTCACCGAGGCACGCGACTTCGCCCGTCGAAGCCATTTCCACGCCGAGCACGGGATCCGCGCCGCGCAATCGCGTGAACGAGAATTGCGGCGCCTTGACGCCCACGTAATCCAAGTCGAACGCTTTAGTGTCCGCGAAACCGATTTTCTCGCCTAGAATCGCGCGAGTCGCGAGTTCCACGAAGTCAACGTCGTAGACCTTGGAAACGAACGGGAAACTGCGGGAAGCCCGCAAGTTGCACTCGATGATTTTGACGCGGTTGTCTTTCGCGAGAAACTGTATGTTCACGGGACCGGTCACGTTGAGGCGGCGAATAATCATCCGGCTGATTTTCTTTACTCGCTTGAGCGTCTCGACGTAAAGCTTTTGCGCGGGCGTGACGAGAGTCGCGTCTCCCGAGTGCACTCCAGCGTTTTCGATGTGCTCGCTAATCGCGTACGCCTTCAAGTCCCCGCCTTGCGCGACGGCGTCGAAGTCGATTTCCTTCGCGTCAGTAACGAACTTCGTGACGACGACGGGGTGTTCTTCCGAAACGAGCGCCGCTTCCTTCAGGAATTTCGTCAAGTCGGACTCATCGTAAGCAACGCTCATCGCGGTGCCGCTGAGAACGTAAGAAGGGCGAATGAGGACGGGGTACCCGACGCGAGCGCAGAATTCCTTTACTTCGCGCAAGCTCGACGACTCCTGCCACTCAGGCTGGTCTACGCCGAGGCGTTCCAAGATTTTCGAAAACTTGTGCCTGTCTTCGACTTCGTCAATCACGCTCGCCGGCGTGCCGAGCACGCGCACGCCGCACTTCGCGAGAGGCAACGCGAGGTTGTTCGGAATTTGCCCGCCGAACGAGACGACGACGCCGCGCGGGTTTTCTTCGTCGCACACGTCGAGCACTCGCTCGAGGCTGAGTTCGTCGAAATAGAGTCGGTCGCTCTCGTCGTAATCCGTGCTCACAGTCTCGGGATTGTAGTTGACGACAGCCGCGGGAATCTTGCAGCGGCGCAGCGTCTTCACGCACTCGACGCAACACCAGTCGAACTCGACGCTCGACCCAATGCGGTAAGCTCCGCCGCCGAGTACGACGACGCTCTTGTTCTTCCGCCTCCTTCCGTTTTTCCCGTTTCGTCCGTTCTTCCCGCGCTTCAACTCGTCGCTGACGCCGTTGTAAGTGAAGTACAAGTAATTCGTCTTGCACGGGTACTCGGCCGCGAGCGTGTCTATGCGCTTTACTACGGGCACGACTCCCAAACGCTTGCGCAGCGAGCGCACTCGCATCGCCGAAGCGAAATCGTCGCGGCCGAAAACGCGTTTCGCTATTTGCTTGTCGGAAAAACCGTGTTGCTTCGCTTCCACCAACAATTCTTTCGAAACCGCTTTGCTTGCCTTGCCTGCTCGCGCGAGCTTGCGGTTGATTTCAACGATGTTCTTGATTTTGTGCAAAAACCATTTGTCGATTTTCGTCGAGCGAAAAACTTCGTCGACGCTCCACCCGCGCTCGAGCGCGCGAGCAATCGCGAAAATGCGTTTGTCAGTCGGGTTGCGCAACGCGTCGTCCAGGTTTCCGAAAACCGTTTTCTCGTCCGGCAACCCCGCAGCGCCGGGGTTGATCATTCGAACGGCTTTCTGCAGCGCTTCCTCGAACTTGCGTCCAATCGCCATGGCTTCCCCGACGCTCTTCATCGACGAGCCGATTCGCTTCTCGGCGCCCTTGAACTTGTCGACGTCCCACTTCGGCATTTTCACGACGACGTAGTCGAGCGCGGGCTCGAAAAAAGCTTTCGTGGTTCGCGTCACGGGATTCGGTATTTCCGTCAGCCGCTGCCCCAGCGCGAGCTTGGCCGCGATGAAAGCAATAGGGTAACCAGTCGCTTTCGACGCGAGCGCGCTCGAGCGCGACAAGCGCGCGTTGACTTCGATTACGCGGTAATCTTCGGAACACGGATCGAGCGCGAACTGCACGTTGCACTCGCCGATTATGCCAAGGGAGCGCACCAAATCGATTGAAATGCGTCGCAAGGAGTGGTACTCGCGGTCCGTCAGCGTCTGCGAAGGCGCGACGACGATGCTTTCGCCCGTGTGGATGCCGAGGGGGTCGAAGTTTTCCATGTTGCAAATCGTCACGCAATTGTCGCTGGCGTCGCGCATGACTTCGTACTCTACTTCCTTCCACCCTTGCAGCGATTCCTCGACGAGCACCTGCGGCGCTTGTGCAAGCGATTGCTTGAGCAGCGTGCGCAACTCGCGCGCATTGTTGCAGAAACCCGAGCCGAGGCCGCCTAGCGCGTAAGACGAGCGCACGATTACGGGGAAACCGATTTCGCGTCCGGCGCGCAATCCGTCGGCAACGCTGCTTGCCGCAATGCTGCGCGGCGTCTTGACGCCGATTCGGCCGAGCGCTTTCGCGAACAATCCCTTGTCCTCCGTCTCGATAATCGTTTCGATGGGCGTGCCGAGAACGCGCACGCCGAATTTTTTGAGGACGCCTGCTTTGTGCAGTTCGACGCCGCAATTCAACGCGGTCTGCCCGCCGAACGCCAGCAAAATGCCGTCCGGCCGTTCTTTCGCGATTATTTTTTCGACGAACTCGGCGTTGACGGGCAGGAAATAGACTTCGTCCGCGAGGTTTTTCGACGTTTGAATCGTCGCGATGTTCGGGTTGACAAGCACCGTGCGCATGCCTTCCTGCTTTAGCGCTTTAATGGCTTGCGAGCCCGAGTAATCGAATTCGCCTGCTTGGCCGATGGACAAGCCGCCGGAACCGAGCACGATGACTTTCTTGATGGTTTTTCCTTTGACTGCGACCATGAAAATTCACTTGCCGCCTTTTTCTTTTTTCTTCATTGCCAGAACGAACTCGTCGAAGAGAAACTCGGAGTCGCGCGGGCCGCACGAACCCTCGGGATGAAATTGAACGCTGAAGAACGGCTTGCTCGCGTGCGCTACTCCCTCGTTCGTTCCGTCGTTCGCGTTGAAAAACAATTCGCGCCATCCTGCCGGAAGCGAGCGGCTGTCGACGGCGTAACCGTGGTTTTGCGACGTGATGAAACCGCGGCCGCGTTCGCCGTAAACTCCGGCGGCGTTGACGCAAGGCTGGTTTTGCGAGCGGTGCCCATACTTCAGCTTGAAAGTGCGCGCTCCCGCCGCGAGCGCGAGGAGTTGGTTGCCGAGGCAGATGCCGAATACCGGCGTGCCGATTTTCATTGCTTCCTTGAGGCGCCTAATCGTTTCAACGCATTGAGTGGGGTCTCCGGGACCGTTGGAAACGAAGACTCCGTCGCAGTCGAGACGGTTGAAATCGTAATTCCACGGAACGACGCTCGCGCGGACGCCTCGCGCCAGAAGGCAACGCAAAATGTTGTTTTTCATGCCGCAATCCACGACTGCAACCCGGAAATTCCCGTGACCGTAGCGTTCGACGCGCTTGCGCGAAACGCGCGCAACCAGGTTTTCCTTGTTCGGGTCGTAAAACTCTTTTTTTTCGAAGCGGGCTTCGTCGCCGTCAACGATTATTTTGCCGAGCATGACTCCTTTCTCGCGCAACTTGATGGTGAGCGCGCGCGTGTCCACGCCGAAAATCGCTGGAACGCGGTTTTCCTTCAGCCACTCGCCGAGCGAACACCGCGCGTCCCAATGGCTGTGCGCCGCGCTGTATTCGGAAACGACGAGTCCTTCGGCTTGAACGCGGTTCGACTCGTAATTCGAATGCAATCCGAAAGCGTCTTTCGTAGTCTTCCCGACGCCGTAATTCCCTATTAGCGGGTAAGTAAAGCAAAGAATTTGTCCTGCGTAAGACGGGTCCGTCAGCGACTGCGGGTAACCGGTCATTCCCGTGTTGAAGACTACTTCCCCAGCGACGGAGCGCGGCGCGCCGAAGGAAAAACCGCGGAAAACAGAGCCGTCCGAAAGAACGAGTTTCGCCGCCGCGAATTCCTTCATTCAAACCACGCTTTTGATTTAAAGAATTTTGATTTAAAGAAAGCTGAAGCTGGATGCAGACTGAACCGTGAAAGAAAAGTTTTTTCGTGGAAACTGGTGACGCTCACGTCTTCGCAACCCTCCAAAGCAACGCCGCGACAGTTTATAAAACTTTCACGCGCCAAACGCGCAACGCGCGCGCAACTTACGCGCAACGTACGCGCAACTTACGCGCAACGTTTTTCTTGCTTACGCTTTCCCCCTACCACTCAAATCGAATTCCCACGAAATTTCGCGGTGAGCGTCCCTGAACGGCACGCCTTGCGCCGCGAGTTCCAGCGCACGCTCGGCCGAAAGCAGTTCGCTCGTCATCGCCGCCTCGCAACGCTTTACGTTGACGCCCAGTTTTGAAACCACTGCCGCCGCAACCCGCAGGCAACTCTTCGTAATCGCGAACGCCTTGAAAACCGGTTCCTTCGTCAACTGCAAGTCGCGGTTGTAGCCCGACGGAAGACTTGACGCGATGGCTTTAATCTCGAACTCGCAAGCTACGACGACCCAGTGCTTCGCGCGCAAAAGCTCGAGGACGTCGGGATTGCGCTTGTGAGGCATTATCGAACTGCCCGTGCACAAGTCGGGCGGGAGTTCGAAAAAACCGAGTTCCGGCATGGAGAAGAGAACCGCGTCGGTGGCGAGCTTGTTCAAGTCGAACGTTATCTGCGTGAGCGCGTGAACGAGCGACGACTCGAACTTGCCGCGGCTGTTTTGGACGTAAACCGGGTTCTCCTGCACCTTCGAAAAACCCAGCAAGCGCGCAGTCAACTTGCGGTCGACGGGCAACGGCAAACCGTATCCGGCGCCGGAGCCGAGCGGACACTGGTCTGCGAGCACCGCCGCGGCGCTCAAGAGGGATTCGTCGTCCTCGAGCGCGTCGAGAAACGCCTGCGCCCACAACGCGACGCTCGAAGGCATCGCCTTGCGCATGTGCGTGTAACCCGGAATCGGCGTCTTCCCGTGCTTTCGCTTGAAATCGCTTAACGCCTCCGACAATCCGCTTACCAGCGACAAAACCTCGCCGACTTCGTCCTTGTAGCAAAGGCGGAGCGCCGTCAAAACTTGGTCGTTGCGCGAGCGCGCCGCGTGAATTTTTTTGCCGGTTTCGCCGAGTTCGGCGACAAGAAAATTCTCGATGGCGGTGTGGCAGTCCTCGTCGCCTTTCGAAACCGCGAATTTTCCCGCCGCATCCAACCCGATTATTTTGCGCAGCGCGGCGACGAGGGCCGAACACTCGCGGCCGTCGAGCAAGCCTATTTTCTTCAGCATTTTCGCGTGCGCTATAGACGCGATGCAGTCGTACTTCACGAGCTTCGCGTCCAGCTCGCGCTCGTTCCCGACGGTGAATTCCTCCGCCGCCGCGTCGAGCTCGCGCCCGCCGCCGATGCTCCAAAGTTTTTGGTTAACCATTTTCTTCACCGCTCGTTCAACCAATTTTCTTCACCGCTCGCTAAACCATTTTCTTCGCTTCGCGCTTGCTTCACTGCTTCGCATCCGCTTTACTGCTTCGCATCCGCTTCACGGCTTCGCGTTTGCTTCACGCTTTCTTCGCGCAATTCTTCAGGCGGAGTGCGTTCGTTCTTATGAATCCCTTGGCGTCCGTTTGGTCGAAGCCGCCTTCCTCATCCATGCTTGCGATGGCTGAGTCGTAAAGCGATTTCGGAGATTCGCGCCCGTTCACGAAAACGTTTCCTTTGTAAAGCGTTGCGAAGACCTTGCAGCACACGTTCTCATTTCTCTTTTCGAACGCGTCCATGAGGAAATCCATTTCAGGCGAGTACCAAAATCCGTTGTAAATCAGCTTCGCGACTAGCGGC
>JAZDKN010000049.1:0-3206 GCA_043803065.1 Microcaldota archaeon | reverse complement strand
AAATGGCTGGCGAATTTTAGTTCGGAATTTCATGATCTCATCGCTTAAGTTTTTAGATGAAATTTTTTCCTTTAAAAAATCTACCAAATAATTTTTATAAGCGCGTTCGGTGGCGGTCGTTATATCTAACGCGTTTTTTTCTCCGTCTGAACTTAGATAGGAATCTAAGAATTGAGCAATTACGCTGCCACGCATCTCACTGACGATGTTTCTATAAAATTTTTGTGTGTCGTCTCTTTTTTTATTGTGAAATACCACTGGAAGAGTATTTGTTTCATTCGGTTTTTGCGGATTATAATACGCCCCCTCTCCAAGAAAGTATTTTGAAAAATGTGAATAACAACCGTCTTCAACACGATACTTGATTGGAAAAAAGCAGTATCTTGAAGCTGCTGCCGCACAAATACCTGCGTTTCCGCCGTTAAAACCAGCACTAGCAACTATTTTTGTAGTGTTTGACGGCACGCCGCCTAGTAGGTCTAGAACTTTTTCTTCAGCTACGCTTAGAGCTATTTTCTTATTGAATCTGGCTGAGAAAACCGCGGTTTTCAAAACCGCGGATGAATCAGCCCGCTAATTCTTTTTTCTTTTTCGAAGCGCTATTGTCCTCCAGCGGCGCGCTGGAGCGCGCCGTCGGAGGACGAGACTATGGTTAGCGAAAGCGTGGGAGTCGAAGCACCAGAACAAGTGGTTTTCCACTTGACGTGGTGCACGAAGTACCGCTACGCGATGCTTAGGCAACCGCGTTTTTTTAAGGCTTGCGAAGCAAGCCTGCGGAGTGCCGCGGAGCGGCACGACATGCGCGTGTTGGAGCTCGCGGTGATGAGCGACCACGTGCACTGCGTGGTCGCTTGCCCGCGTCGATTGAGCGCGAGCGACGCAGCGCACTTGTTGAAGGGCTCGAGCGCGCGCGACTTGTTCTTGTTCGAGCCCAAGTTCAGGAAGCGTTACGCGCGCGGGCACTTTTGGGCGCGCGATTTTTACGCGCGCTCGGTTGGCGCTGTTGACTTGGCGACTGTGAGGCGTTACGTTCGCGAGGATAATGATCCTCGCCAGCGGCAGCTGGCGGAGTCCAATTAGGATACCCCGACCTGTAGGTCGGGGAGGACGTCATTTTGAAGCGCCGCATTTGTTTTCACTCACGCGAAAATTCGGGGAACTGAGTGGGCCTGCGGGGATTTGAACCCCGGCCTTCCAGTTCACCCAGCTGCGAGCGTCGAAAAATTCCGGCGCGCGCTTCGTATAAGACTGGCACTCTAGACCAGGCTGAGTTACAGGCCCTTTTTGAAAAACGCTTTACACGCTTTTCGAAGCGTATCTTAATGCCCGTTGATTGTTTTAAAACATTCGTAAAAACGCGGCCGCAAAAACTCCGTCGCAAAAACGCCAGTGCAAAAACGCTTTCGCGCGCCTTCGCAAAAACGCAGCGAACGCAGCGAATTCTTTAATAAGCGGGCGGCGTAAGCAAACTCGTGGAAAAAAACTCAGAACACCCTGCAAAACTGAAAATCAAGGACTTGTTCTCGCTAGCCAGCGCAGCGCTCGGGTTACTCGTGATTCTAATAGCGTTCGGTGCCATGCCGCCTTACTTCCCGCTCTTGCCGCTTGATTTCGCCGCACTCGCGATTTTGTTGAGCGCGGTGCTGGATTATTTCGACGGAAAACTCGCTCGAGCCGAGCACGAAGCGAACCCGTTCGGCAAGGAACTAGACTCGTTGTGCGACGCGGTTGCTTTTGGAGTGGCGCCTGCCGCGTACGCGGTTTGGGCTATCCCGCAAATCGCCCTCGTTCCGTTCGGTTTGGGTTACGCTTCTTTGTTCGCTTACTTGCTCGCGGCGCTCGTGCGGCTCGCGTGGTTCAACGTCCAGGAAGACCACACGCATTATTACGGACTCATCGTGCCTGTTGCAGCGGTTTTCGTCGTCTTGAGCGTTTGGCTTCTCGCTGAAAACGCGTGGATTGCGTTGTTCGTTATTGCGGCGTTGATGCTCTCGCGCTTCAAGTGGAAGAAGCCGTTGTAGAAGCGGTCGCAAAAACAATTCTGCCGTAATCGCTGTGCACCGCCCCGTCCGGCGTCAAAACGCTTTTCTTGAGTGCGAGCTCGCGCGCTTCGAACTCGCCGAAACTGGCGTCGCCGAATTTCAATGCCAGCAAGCGCAGCACGTCAGGCTTGTTGCCCTGCTTCAAGCGCGCGATAGTCGCGTGGCCGTGGAAGGTGCGCCCTTCGTCGTAATTCAGCGCGTTCGCCAGTTTCTTCTGCAAATCAACCAAGGCAGGCGAATCGACTGCTGCGTAAAGAACTCGCGGACGCCTCGCATCCGGCAAAAAACCGATTCCTTTGACGCGAACGCGAAACGGCGCTGCGCCGGCGCACTCGCACTCGAGAACCTCTTTTTTCTGCAGCGCGTCCGCCTCGTTGATTTCCCCGAAAAACGCGAGCGTCACGTGAATCTGCTCCGTCGGCACGAACGACGCGCGCACTCCCAAGCGCTTCGCCTCGCGCCCCGCTTGCGCCAGCCGCTCGCGAATTTCCGGGGGCAACTCCAAGGCAAGGAAGCAACGCATTTTTCGCACCGCAGGAGGTTAGAGGGCAAGCGTTTTTAATCGCCGCACTGTAAAGAGAAACGCGGTTTCGCGGTTTTTCACGCTCGCAAAAAAGATCGAATAAAAGATTGAATAATCGAAGGTGGTTTTCGTGAACAAGGCGTTATTCGTTCTCTTGACGGTTGTTTTCAATGTCACCGCGGTGACTGCAGTGGGCGCGAGCCACTTGCTCGTTACCGAGCCGATAACGCTTACCGCCGCGCCTGGCGCGGAAATCGATTTGGGAGTCGTCGGCCCCGGACAAAAACTGGAACTAGTGGTCATGCGCGAGACTGGCGAAGACGCGACGGAAATAAAGGGCAAGAGCGAGGCGTTGTGGGACAAGATGTTCGTCGCGCGCGAAACGCTTCCGCCCGGGTGGAGCGCTGAAGACGCGAAATTCTACGAGCAGCCGATGCACGCTTTCGTTACGGTCGCGCCTGACGCGAGCGACGGCGAATACTACTTCAAAATCCGCGCGATGGACGAGTACGAAGGCATCGAACCAATCGAAGCGGTAGCGAAAGTGCGCGTGTCGCGCGACGTTCTTGATGCGTACTTAGAACAAAAAACTTTGAGCGTGGGCGTCGACCAGCCGGCGCTTTACTACCTTCGCTTGGGGA
>JAZDKN010000048.1:0-5559 GCA_043803065.1 Microcaldota archaeon | reverse complement strand
CTGGTAACGACAAGCGACGACGCAAACGGCCGAAGCGGCGGCAAAACAACGAAAACAACGAAAAAACGGGAAAGGAACTGGAAAACAAAGGAAAAAAGCGGTTTTAAAACAAAACAACCTCGTGCTGGATTTAAAAACAATTAATAAGCGCCGCGGGATTACTCAAAAACAAACGCGCAAACGAACGGAAAAACGCGCGGAAAACAGATTAAACAAATAAGCTTGGTTTGGTGTGCTTTGACGGTTGTAAGTTTCTCAGGTGATTTGTTTTGGTCAAGCTGAAAGCGAAAATAATCGATGTGGAAGCGGGGCTGAATGTCGCGTTGTTGAACGAGAAGTACGGCGCGCAAATGGATTTCGACGTTTCCGACCGAGTACGCTTGACCGTCGGACGCAAAAGCGTCGTGGCGATGGTCGACTACTCGAAAAAACTCGTTGCGCCAGGCGAAGTCGGTTTGTTCGCTGAAGTATCGCGCGCGCTCGGCGCGCGCAACGGGCAAACCGTCGAAACGGATTTAGCTCGGCGTCCCGCGTCGCTCGATTTCATTCGCAAGAAGCTCGACGGCGGCACGCTTTCCGAGAGCGAGATCCGCGCGATTATCGGCGATTTGATGGAGGAGCACTTGAGCACCGCCGAGAGCGCTGCCTTCATCGCAGGCGTTTACACGAAGGGTTTGAACACGGAGGAAACGGTTTTTCTCACGAAAGCGATTCTCGCGACTGGCGGAGTGCTCAAGTGCAAGCGCAAACCCGTTGTTTCCGAGCACAGCATCGGCGGCGTGGCGGGCGACCGCTCATCAATGCTCGTCGTGCCCATAATCGCTTCCTTAGGGTTAACGATTCCGAAGACTGCGACGCGTGCGATTAGCAGCGCTTGCGGGAGCGCGGACGCGATGGAAATATTCGCTCCAGTGAATCTCAGCGTGCGCGAAGCCGAGCGCGTCATAAACAAGACGGGCGGCTGCTTGATTTGGGGCGGGGCGGTTAACATCGCCGCGGCGGACGACAAGCTGATAAAGATTCGGAATCCGCTTCGCTTGGACCCGCAACCGCTTCTTCTCGCGAGCATTCTCGCGAAAAAAAAGGCTGAAGGCGCTAAATTCGTTGTGCTCGATATTCCTGTGGGTCGCGGCGCGAAAATAGCGAGCGTGGATGAGGCGCGCGAGCTAGCGAAGGCTTTCGAGGCGCTTGGAAAATATTTAGACATGGATGTTTCTTGCGTGATTACTGACGGGAGCGAGCCGGCGATGAACTGCATTGGTCCTGCGCTTGAAGCGAGGCGCGTGCTTGAACTCCTCGAAGGAAAGGGAGAGCCGCCTTTAATCGAGAAAGCGTGCACGTTGAGCGGCGTTCTTCTCGCTGCAGTAAAAGGAATAACGCGTCAGGAAGGCTATCGAATGGCGAGGCAACAGCTCGCCAGCGGGAAAGCTCTCGAAAAGTTTCGGGAAATCATCGAGGCGCAAGGCGGCAACCCGCGCGTTCGGCCGAACGACGTGCGCCTCGCGCACTACTCGCAAAAAGTGTTTGCTGCCGAAAGCGGGGTAGTAGCGCACGTTGACAACAAAACGCTTTCTCGCGTTGCGCGAGTGCTCGGCGCGCCGAGCGACAAGGAAGCGGGAATCGTTCTCGAAGTCGCGAAAGGCGCGAAGGTAAAGGCGAAGCAGCACGTGGCGACTTTTTACTCCGACAGCGCTGAGAAGATCAGGGACGCGTTCGAGCAAATCAGGAAAACGCCCATAATCGAAATCGAGAAGCTCGTCTTCGACGTCATTTGACGACGCGCAGCCGACGCGCAGCCAGCGCCAACGCGCCAGCGCAAGGATTAAAACCAGCGCGAGTGAAAACATTTACTTCTAAGGAACGAACTGTTTTGGATTGGTTTTTGAAAATGATTGAAATTCGTTTTCACGGCAGGGGCGGGCAAGGCGCGGTGACTAGCGGCGAAATCCTCGCTAACGCGGCGTTCAACGACGGGAAGAATGCGCAGTCGTTTCCAGCTTTCGGGCCCGAGCGCAGCGGCGCGCCGGTAAAGGCGTTCTGCAGAATCGACGACAAGCCGGTTCGCTTGCACGAGGAAGTGCGCGAGCCCGACTACCTGCTTATTCTCGACGAGACGCTTGCGGACGCGGCTTTCGCCGGCGGAACGAAGAACGGAACAATCGCGATTATCGCAACTAAGCGCGCCGCTGTCGATTTCAAGGCGCCTAGCGGAGTTCGCGTTTTGACGGTGGACGCTTATTCTATCGCGAGGGAAATGATTGGCGCGCCTTTCGTTAACACGATTATTCTCGGCGCGTTCGCGAAAGCGAGCGGACTCGTTACGCTCGAGAGCATTGAGAAAGCCCTCAAGCGCAGGTTTAACGAAGTCGTCGCAGCGAAGAACTACGCTGCGGTGCGCAAGTGCTACGACGTGCTGAAAATTTGAAGGCGCTGCTTAAGCTGGGATTGGCCCACAACAGTATTTTTCGGTTTGTGTCGAGTAACTTCCTCGAGGAGAAGTGTTCGAGCACGCCGCAACAGGGGTTTTGATTTCTCCGCATTTTGGCACCGCTTCTCCTGAAACTTCGCCTAGCGGATTCCATTCGCCGACCGGCGTGTAACACGCTGACGACATTGCTAAGCCTTTAGTGCAGTCTTCTTTTGGCCGATACTCTGGCTCAACTGAAAATGGCGGTCGCAGCACTAGCCAACTAAAATAACCCAAAAATAACAGTCCTAAAAACAGCAGCGCAATAGAAACCAAGCGATTCAAGTCAAACACCTTTACTGTTGCGGGCCGTAATCCTGGATTTCTTCCTGCTTCTTGCGGTAGTAAGCGTAAGCCGCTATCGCCAAAGCGATTATGAGGACGGCGGCGACCAACGGCGAATAATCTGTAGACTGCATTTTTTGAGTGGTGGACGTCGTCGGCGTGGTTCCGCAGTAATCGTAAGTCCGCTTTATCTCGGTGAATTCCGTTTTCACGAGTGCCGCTTTCTCAATCGCTTTAGCGAATCCAGCGGCGGTTTCTTTGGATAAGAAGTAACGCGCGTCGTTCCAATCCTTGCGCAGTTTCGCGATCGTTTGCGAAGAAACGCCGCAAGCGATGACGTTGTCCTCGTTTTTAAGCAAAGCTTCGACTGAAGCGTAAAGTTCGCTTACCGCGTCGAGGGCCGCACGGCGATTTATGCGGTAAAGCGTTGATTCAATGCTGTCGTTAACCCACCGGTCGCTGTTCGCCGTAAGCCGGCCGAACTCGAGTTGGGGTTTTTGCGCGACGAACTTGTTGCGCAAATCCGTGAGTCCGTCTTCCCGCAAAACGTCTAAATTGTTTTGAATGCTCGAAGCGTCGGTTGCAGAAACGTTCGCCTTGTAGAGCGCGAAACTGAAGTCGTTGATTTCCTTGACGTACGCGTCGTGCGCGTTGAAAAGCGATTCAAGCGAACGCAGCGAAGCGTTGTACTGCTTGAAGACGGCGCCGAGCGACGACGACGAATAATCCGAGGCGAATTGCGATTCGAGAGCGCTTCCGTCGCGCGCCGCGCTGTCCGCCGCAAGCGTTTGGTCGCTTAAACGCGAAAGCGCTCCGTCGATTTTCGAGAAAGAAGGCTCGAGTTTCGGGTACAATCCTTGCGTTTGCGCTGAAAAGTCGGCGAGCTTGCGCTGGTTGTCGGAAACCGCGCCTGCAGCGGAACTAAGGAGGGGTTCGACTGCGTCGAAGCCCCAGCCACGCGCTTTCAAGAACTCTTCAGTGACCGCGTAATCGTAGACTGCGCCGCCTATTCGGTAAAGCTTGTTTTCGTCAGTCACGACGGCGCCGCTTGAATCGCTCACCGCGACGAGGAGGCGTTTCGGCGAGTAAATCGATAGAAAGAAAACCCAGTACGAATCCGAGCCGACTTCCATCGGCTGTCTGAGAGAGTTCGCGTCTCCCGCGTCGTCGCCGAGAATCGCGCCCGCTTTCTCCTGCGCCGCGCTGCTCGACAATCCCGCGCTCGCGAAACTCGCGTTCGCGCAAAACAAGGCGAGGACTATGATGAAGACGAATTCTGTGCGGCAGCTGCAGCAGCCTTTCAAACGAATTCTTTTAACCACGAAAAGCGTTATCCACGGAGCGTTAAAAAAGGTTTCACACGGTTGAACGCGATGCGAAAGAAAACAACGCCGAAAAACAAGCAGACGCAGCCAGAATCGCTGGAGTTGACGTGCGTTCTCGTTCGCCCAATTCACGAGCTCAACGTTGGCGCTGCCGCACGCGCTTGCGCGAACTTTGGCGCGAGGTTCGCGCTCGTTGCGCCGCGCTGTAAAATCGGTTTTCAGACGCGGTTGTACGCTAAGCACGCTTGGCCTTTGGTGAAAGACGCTTCCGTGTTCAAGGAACTTGGATGCGCAACTAAGGGAGTTGACTTGGTGATTGCGACAACCGGCGTTCCCTCGCGCTTTCGTGCCGCGGAGTTCAAGAACTGCGTGAGCGCCGCGCAAGCCGCGCTTAAAGCCAAGAGTGCGGGAATCAAGAGGATTGCACTCGTCTTTGGTTCTGAAGATGTCGGCTTATCGCAAAACGAAATAAGCGAGTGCGATTTCTGCGCTTTCGTTCCAACTAGCGGCGGCTACGCCGTCATGAATCTCTCGCACGCCGTCGCAGTAATGCTTTACGAATTCCGCCGCGAAGAAAGCGAATCAGCTGAAAACGTCGAATCCGCTGAAATCTATAAAGCCGCTTCCCCTGAAAAAAGAAGAGCGCTCGCGAAACTTTTTTCCAAAGTAGTCGGAAAAACGCGAGGCATTAGGGATAAACGGAAAGTCGGTCTCGCATTCAAGCGCGTGCTCGAGCGCGCGGTGGTAGCGCAAGACGAGGCGCAAGCGCTCTTTGCGGAGTTCGGCGAGCTCGCGAAAACGAAAAATAAAACAAACAGTAAAACGAAAGCGAAAAAAAGGAAAAGCGAGAAATAAAAAGGAAACGGGAGAACTGTTCGTCATGGTTAAAACCGATTTTCGGAAGAGCGCGGGAATAATCGTTTTCAGGAAGCGCGAAGGCAAGCGCGAATACCTCCTCCTCGAATACGGTGACGACGGGCACTGGGATTACGCTAAAGGCGGGATCGAACGCGGTGAAGACGAAAAGCAAGCCGCGCTTCGCGAACTGCGCGAGGAAACGGGTTTGGAAGACGCGCGTTTCATCGGCGAATTCAAGGAGTCGCTGCACTATTTTTTCCGCGAAAAAGGGCGGTTGATTTCGAAAACAGTCGTGTTCTTTCTCGGCGAAGTTCCCGCGGAAGCGCACGTTCGCTTGTCATCCGAACACTCGTGCTTCGTCTGGCTTCCGCTCGAAGCGGCGGTGCAGCGCGCGACTTTCAAGAACGCGAAAGAAATGCTGCGCAAAGCCGAAGAAATCCTGAACACGGGTTGAAAACGAAAAAAGAGTTGAAAAACGAAAAATGGTTTTTACTTTTCGCGTACGGCTCGCGAAACCGCGCGATTTGGATTTCGTCATGCGCGGAATACGCGAAATCTTCGCGATAGAAAAAAAACCGCCGACGGAGCGGATGCTCGCGGAGCGCCGCAGGAAAGCGCGCGCGG
>JAZDKN010000047.1:0-3810 GCA_043803065.1 Microcaldota archaeon | reverse complement strand
GCGTAGTGCTCCCGGAATTTCTGCTTCAAGAACTCAAAGTTTTTGTTCGCGTCCATAACGCTCACGATTGCAGTCACGATTAATGCCTAAATCCTCTTCCGAATGTTTTTTGAGGTGCTCGGTTTGGTTTGTTTCCGAATTGTTTGCCTTGGCGCTGCATTTGCTGCTTGAACGCCTGCCGTTTCGCGCAGTTCGCGCACAAGCGCCCCGCTTCGTCGAAACCGTGTTCGCGCATCGTGCGGCAAGAAAAATTGATTTCGCCGCCGTGCTTGTAAACCCAGTCGAGAACCGCGATTCCCTCGCGCAGAGTGAACGGGCTTGAACCGCGTTCGTTCGAATCAACGTACTGCCGCATTACCTCGCCCGCCGCGTCGCGGCCGAGCCCGTCTTTAGCGCACGCAACCGCGATAGTCATAGCTCCGTAATACCGTTTTCCTTCAGAAACGCCGCGCAACAACGCTTGAACGCACGGCAGCGACAAGTGGCTCCCGCGAAAGCTCGCTTGCATGCTCGGAAGCGCGTTAGCGGGAATACCGCGCCGCAACTCTTCAGCAGCCTCGCGCACGACGGAAGGCAGTCGTTTCGGTTTCGCTTCCGTGAAATCGGAAATGCGTGACGAAATCGCTTCCTCGATAAGCGCGGACAACGCGTCGCGGTCGAGCGCCACCACGCCTTTTTCGAGATTTGCTCCCAGCAAACCGCCGCCAGCGCGCAGAAAGTCAAAAACGCTGACGACGAACAACGCGCTTTCGCCGCGTCCGCGCGCTTCAACGCTCGGCAGCAAGTCGCGCGCTATTTCCAGAAAATCATCGTCGTCTTCCCGCGCGAGTTCGCGCACCGCCTGCCCCGCCCGCGCGTTAGCGTAACGCCGCGTAACGAAACGATTGTTGAGCGTGGCGAGCAGCAAGCGCGCGAGCGCATGCGAGCGCGCAGCTTTTGCAGGCGTGGAATAAACCGTTAACGGCGCAGCGGGATTCGATAAAAGCGACGTGACGCTTCGCGCTGCAGTCTCGAGTTCCTCGTACGAGACTTCGCTTTCCCCAGCGTCAAGGAACTTCTTGGCTGCGCTGAGAAACGGGTATTTCGCTATAAGCTCGTCACGCAATTAGTTCCCCTCGCTTCGCAGTTCCCCGCCTTGCGCGTTGGCGCGCGTATTTAGAGCGCTCGCCTGGATTTAAAACGTTGCGGCACCACGCTGCCGGTGAAAACCGCGTTTTTTTTGAATTGACTGGCAATTAGGCTTAATAATGTGTTTTTGCAAAAGTGTTTCATGCAACCAGTTCCCAAATTTAAATACACTGCAACGTCATTACCTGAAGACGAAGCGGCTTCGAAATTAATGGCATCCGCTAGAGAGCGCGTGCTTCAAGAAAAAAAAGCCGAGATAGACGCGGCGACCATCAAACTCAAGAAAACGCTCGAGGAATCGCTTAAGTCAAACAAAACTTCACTGTCAACAAAAGCAATCCGGTTGCGATTAAAGTCTGACTCAGTTATTAGACAGCATGTTTTGCTTGATTTTCTTAGGCGAGATGCCGCTTTTGTCGAAGCGCGCAACGACATCCTCGTAAGGCACACCAAGCGCGGTTTGCCCAAAATTGCTGCTGCCAGTTTTTTCAAACATTTTCCGCGAAGCGAGTTTTTAGAGCGCTCACTGAATTTCGACGATTTGTTGTCGAAAGCGAATGAGAGAATAGTATCCGCAGCTGAAACTTTTGACCATACTAAGGGTCCGTTTGAATCTTTCGCGATTAATGTTATTTGGAATGGTTTATTTGACGATTTTAGACGCGGGCCTTTTTCAGGAACTAGAGCTCCATTACAAAGAATGACCGCACTACAAAACGATAACTCGCTGCATCTTACAGATTTTAACGAAGAAAAATATGCTGGTCTAGTAAAAAATACTCCCGAATCCATTTGGCGTAAGAAGCGAACAAGAGAATTGTTTCAAGAACTTTTGGTTGACGCTTTGCCCGGCAAGCAAAACTTAAGGCGCAGGCAAATTTTTAAAGATTTTCTACTCGGAGAATATTCATACGGAGAACGCAGCGAACTGACTAAAAAATATAAATTAAGCGAAGCCGCTATGAACCAAATCATTTATTACTGCAGAAAAGCATTGCTAGCAAAAATGAGTGAACCAAAGTATGCGGATTTAAAGGAGTCCGTACTTCGTTTAAGGAATCGAAAGAATTGACTACGGCAGGAAGTCTTGATTCTTGATTTTCTCGGGGAGATACGTCTTCGAAATGTACTGCAGGTTCTTGCTGCTCAACGCCTGGATTTCCGCCTTCATTTTTTTCTCGAGAAACATTTTGAGTTCGCGCTGCCACTCTTTCGTCTTAAACCAATCGTATTCAAGCAGTTCTTGCGCGCGCTTAATGTCGACTTCCTTCGCCTTAATCGTTACGGCGCGCAAGTCGTAGTGCTCGATGTCGCTGATACTCATTCCCAAAAACTTTAGTTTAGGGCAACCCAAGCGCTCGCTTTCGTGCGCCAACGCCATCGAGCCGTACTTCATCGTGCTGTAAATGTAGAAACCGTACGGGTCCGCGTCGGTATTCGAAACGAGCAAGCCTCCGAGTCCAGTGACGAATGAGTGCGTCGGCGTTACTTCAACGTCGTAAACCATTCCGCTTGAAGCTGGCACGCGCTTGATTTTCTTGAGGCGAAGCAAAACGAGTTCATTGTCAACAATGTTTTTAGCTACGAGCAGACGCCGCAACGCTTCTTCGCTTATGCAGGGTGTTGAGTCGAATCTATTCCACAGCCAGTCGCCTTTCACGCGCGTTCCTTTCACGACGCCTTTCGCCGCGAGTTTCTTTAGCGCTTTGAAAGCAGTGATGAACTTAACGCCAGCTTTTCCCGCAGCTTCGCTAGTTGAAACGCTTTCGTTTTCGCTCAAAGCGTTCAAAACTCGGTCTTTCAGCAAAACTGTTTTCGGCTTGCTTGACACGAGTTCAAACAACTCTTTTAGTTTGCCGAAGGAAACGCGCTTGTAGTTGCCGACGAAGTGCGCTGTGCCGCGGCGAGTAGTCTTGTAAATGCTTTCCTGCACTGCGCGCAGCACTTCGACGGGCACTGTTCTGCGCACGTTTTGCTTCGCAACAGGTTTCTGCAGGTAATCCCAAACCGCGTCGCGATCGCCTTTCGCCAAGTCCATCGCCGTGTCGCTTAGTTCGCGCAGCGCCTGTTTGTCGGAGATGCTTACGACGTACGCTTGTTTTTCGCGTGGTTTCAACGGCCTCTCGTAAATGCTGGGCCACGCGTTCAACTGGCGCAGGACGAGAATGATGTCTGAAGCGAGTTTTCTGCTGACCGTGACCGCAGAGAGCCTGCAACCGCGTTCAGAATAGGATAGTTGCCCGTCTCCGCGGAAGTACCCGCGCAAGAATTCTTTCTTGCAGTCGGCAGGTGCGTTGAAGACGAGCCAGGGAACGCGCTTGTTTTCAGCGCCGCGTCCGCACTCGAATATTTTTTCGAAGATTGACTGCAATAGTTTTCCGCCGAAGGTTACGCGAATGAAGTGCGAGGCTTTTTGCGTGCTCGAGCGCACTCCAAAGCATTCTTTCGCACAGCGCGCAGCGTCCGAAGCGTATTCTTGCTCGTGCGGTCCGAACGTCAGGGCGACGCAGTCGGAGAAATGTCCTTCGGAAGCATAGTAGCCGAGGAGCCGGCACAACGACTGCGAAACAGCGATTTTCGCGGGAACGTGCAACTCGGATTTGCCCCAACGAATTTCTTCCGCGTCTCCTTCAAAATTTTGGGCGGTGGCTGGATGGAACCCGTTTTCGCCTTTAGTGCGGA
>JAZDKN010000046.1:0-2106 GCA_043803065.1 Microcaldota archaeon | reverse complement strand
TACGCCGCGTTGCAGTGCGGGCAAATCCACTTGTTAGAGCGTTGCTGCAGGCGGATTCCGTAACCCTTCGTAGCAAAACAGTCGCGGCAGTTCTGAATCAAGTCGTCTCCTTGCACTGTCATTAGCAATCACTTCTCTGGTGGGTTCAACGGCGGATTAAAAAACAAAAACTTAAAACCAAAACAAAAACAACAAACAACCAAAACTAAAACAACGAATCGTTTCAATCGCTTTTTTCAATCGCTTGTTTCAATCGTTTCGAACCGTTTTTAACTGAAAACAAGTATTTAAAACATTCCCCGCCTTTTTTCCTGCGCTATGAAAAAAATTTCGACGAAAAACTTCTTTGTTGCGAGCGCAATCCCGCTTTTTCTCGCTTGCATAGCTTTCACGGCGTGCTTTGCGGCGTTTTGCGCCGCGGAAGCCCCACCCGAGCCCCCCAGCGGCTCGTTCGCGCTCACGCTTTACGCGAAAACGCTGAATGATTCACAACCAATAGCCGGGCGCACGGTGGTTTATACGCTGCGCGATGCGTACGACGGCAGCAAAATGTTGTTCAGCAGAACAACCGCGGCGGACGGAGCGGCGATTGTTTACGTCGACGCGGGCAAATGGTTTTTGCACGCCGAAATCGATTCCTCAAACGCACGCGCGGATTACGCGGCGGTGATGACGCTCAACGTTTCTCGCGACGCGAACCACACCGTGTATTTCCAGCGCGTGGCGAGCGCCAGCGGCTCGGTTACGGATGAGGCGAACGAATCTGTCGCTGACGCGCGAGTGGAAGTCAGCTGCCTCCAAGGTTTTTACGAGTTGCAGGCGTTGAACGCCGAAACGAGTGCGCGCTTCGAAAGCGCGAACGCCTTGCGCGCGGACGCGAGCGGCTCTTTCCTCCTCAAATTCGTTCCAGTCGGAATGTGCCGCTTTACGGCGACTGTGCCGAGCGCGGGAAACGAGAGCGTATCGCAACTCGTGGAAATCAAGGCGGGAGAGCTCGCGCACGTGTCGCTTAAAATCAAGAGGCGGCCGAGCGCGATCGCAAGCAACCTCGTTTGGCTCGCGCTGCTCGCGCTCGCTTTGATTCTCGTTGCGTGGTTCGGCCGCGAGTATTTGAGAAAGCGCGGCGAAACGCGGGCGAAAGAAGCGAAGCCGGAAAAGAGAAGTGTTCCAGCATCCGCGACTGCATCAGCGACTGCGTCTGCTGTTGAAGAAAAACTGAAGCCGACGAGCAAGATGCGCAACGTCATGAACGCGTTGAACGAGCGCGAGCGCCGCATCGTTGAAGTCCTCATCGCGAGCGGCGGCAAGCTCAAGCAATCGAAGGTTTACCGCGAAACGCTGATTCCCAAGACGAGCCTCGCGCGCGCCCTCGAATCGCTCGAGAAGCGAAACGTCGTGCGTTTGACGCCTGAAGGCAATTCGCAGCTCGTCGAGTTAACGGACTGGTTCACCTCTAGATAACAAAACAACCTACGGCGCGAACGCGAAACAAGGCTTCGGGAGCCTCCGTTTACTGAAAACGGCTTTTTGGAACGTTTTTTAGCCGAATCGAACCACTCAAGTTATTAATATCCTGTTTTTGTTAATGCTCTCCGAGTTTCAAGAATTTTTTTGAAGTTTTTGAAGTTTTTGAAGTTTTTGGAAAATGTTTTTTTGGGAAGTTTTGGAAAGGAGGCGAAAAAACAAGCGAAAAAAAGCCAATCAGGTTTTTGGTTGAGGTTTTCGAAAACTTGAATAATCGCGCAAACCAGAATGAACAGAATGCAAAGAACGAAAAACCGAACGAAAAAATCGAATGAATTGCCGAACGCATCAGCATTTGGCGCCGGTTGAATGAAAATGGATGAATTGGTTTTGGCTGTAGCGGCGTGGACGGCTTTCGCAGTCATGCTCGCGGCGTTGTTCACGCACTGATAATAATATAAACAAGGAATTAGTGGTAAGAGTGAAGCGAAGAGGTGAACGAGGAATGAGCAAAGCAACAAAGAATACGATGAAGACAACATTTTTCGTGGCGTGCGCGGTTTTGTTGACCGCTTTGTTCGCGACACTGGTCGTGCCTGCGCTTGTTCACGCGGCCGACGCTAAGCCGTTGGTTGCGTGCAC
>JAZDKN010000045.1:0-6267 GCA_043803065.1 Microcaldota archaeon | reverse complement strand
TGATGAGAAAGAGGTATTGCTGAGCCTGCCGCGCTTCGGCGCGGCTCGCTGTGATTGCAAGAGAGTCAACTGAATTTCTTTTAAACGCAGCGCGCTTAAAGGAACGGGAAAAACGAACGGAAAAAATAAAATCTGAGCGGGGAATTGGTTTGAAGAAATACAAGATAAAGGACGCATCGCTCGCGCCCGCGGGACTAAAGAAAATCGAGTGGGCGCGCTCGCACATGCCCGTGCTCGCCGAAATCAAAAAGCGGTTCCAAAAAGAAAAGCCTTTGAAAGGAATCCGCATCGCGGCTTGCCTGCACAACACTAAAGAGACGGCGGTGCTCGCGGAAACGCTTGCCGCGGGAGGCGCGCAAATCGCGTTGTGCGGCTCGAACCCGTTGAGCACGCAAGACGACGTCGTCGCCGCGCTCGCAAGCGAGGGAATAAGCGTTTACGCCTGGCGCGGAGTCAACAAAAAAGATTACTACTGGTGCATAAACAAAGTTCTTGACATCAAGCCGCACATTACCCTCGACGACGGGGCGGACCTCATCAGCGCGGTGCACTCGAAGCGGAAGCAGCTGATTCCCGGAATAATCGGAGGACAAGAGGAAACGACTACGGGCGTTATTCGCTTGCGCGCCATGCACAAGGACCGCGCCTTGCGCTATCCCGTCGTCGCCGTAAACGACACTCCCACGAAGCGGCTGCTGGATAATATTCGAGGCACTGGCCAAAGCACGATCGACGGAATAATTCGCGCGACGAACGTTCTACTCGCGGGAAAAACTTTCGTCATCGCGGGTTACGGACACTGCGGACGCGGGCTCGCCGACAGAGCGCGCGGCATGGGCGCGAACGTAATCGTAACGGAAGTCGACGCGATGAAGGCGCTGGAAGCGAGCATGGCCGGATTCCGCGTGATGCGCATGAAGGACGCGGCGCGAGTCGGCGACATTTTCGTTACCGCCACTGGCGACATCAACGTGCTAACGAAAAAACACTTTCCGTTGCTCAAGGACGGAGCGATTCTCGCGAACACGGGACACTTCGACTGCGAAATCAACGTCAAACAGCTCGACGCGATGGCTAAACGCAAGCGCACGCTCCTGCCTGAAGTCGACGAATACACTCTTCCGAACGGCCGGTGCGTCGTTCTCCTCGCTCAAGGTCGGCTCGTTAACCTCGCTTGCGCGGAAGGACACCCGCCGGCGGTGATGGACACTAGTTTCGCTAACCAGGCGCTCGTGAGCGAGTGGCTCGTCGAAAACAAGGGGAAACTTGCAGTAAAAGTCCACGAAGTTCCGCAGGAAATCGATTACGAAGTCGCGAAACTCAAGCTCGCGAGCTACGGCTTGCACATAGACGAACTAACGCTGGAGCAACGCAGGTATCTCGCCAGCTGGACTGAAGGAACTTGAACCGCAACGCGACTGCAACGCAAGCAAACGCCGCGAACGCGCAAACAACGCCACCAAACCGTTTTTTAAACGAATCCCGCGTTAGAGCTAGCACTGCGTTTTGAGTAAGTTTCAGGAGGTGTTCGGTTAATGGACGTAAACGGAGCGGGAATCGTCGCATTCCTGCTTATAGGCGGCGCCGCTTACTGGCTCGTGACGAGCTTGGTGCCTAAAGTCAAGAGCGAAGTGCTCGACAATTTTTTGACTAACCAACAGCTCGCAAGCGGTTTGGTGAGCCTCGTCGTAATAACGATCGTGCTGGCGATGGGAGGAGCCGCGCTCGGGCAACTCGGGCAAGCTTTAGTCGGAGACAACGTGGGCGAGTACATCAGCGCGCTGGCGGCGCCGTTGAACGCTGCAAGCGGCGCGGTTGGAAACCTTTGGGCGATGCTTTCAGTCGCAGCATACATATTCATCGGCTTGGCGTTGTTCAACGCGCTAGGCCGAAGCAAACCGCTCCCGCCGCAGTAAAAAAGAAAAAATCGTTTCTCTGTTTCTCTGTTTCTCTTTTTTATTTTTTCTTTTTACGTTTATCCAGCGGAAGCGTCAAACGATGCCGGCTTCCTGCAGAATCAGCAGCTCGTCCATCGAAAGCTTCTTGCCTTTCTTGAATTCGTCGAACAGCCGCCTCGCTTTTTCGCCCAATGCGCTCTTCGCCTTGCGCTCGCGCGACCTGCGCGTCGCGAGTTCCCGCGCAGCATCATTCTCCTCTTGCGAGCGCGTGTCGCGCTTCGCTTCCACGAAAGCGCGGTGCTGCTCGTTCGCCTTCGCACGCGTCTCGTCAAGCGCCGAGAACTGGTGCGAAATCTTTTCGCTGATGCGGTGCGCGCGCTCGCTCGCTTTTACGACGTTCGCGTGGTGTTCGTCGCTCTTGCCGGCGTGCTCGCGAATCTTCGCGCTCAACGCGCGCGATTTTTCTATTAGAACGCCTAGTTTCGCGCGCGTCTCACGCAATTCTTTCAGCGCCGCGACTGCGGTAGCGCTGCGCGGCAGCCTCGCCTTGAGCTCCGCGATTCTGCGGCCGAATGCTTTTTCTTCGCGGGCGTTGCACGCTTCAGTCTGCTGCTGCCACTCGAGCCGCTCGATTTGCTCTTGAATGCGCTCGGGATTATCGACGAAACCCTCCATTCCCGCGAGGTTTTTGCGCGCCACCGAAAGCGCTTGCTTGGCGCCCCCGATTTCCGCTTCGATCGTCCTTTTTTCTTCAACGAGTTGCTTGACCGCGGCGTTTTCCGCGTCGCGTCTCTTTCGCGCGTCAGCTGCTTCGCTTTCGCACTCCTTGTATTTAGCGATTTGCTCTTTGTTTATTTGTGCGAGCGTGCGCGCGTCCTTGTTGAGCGCGTCGCGCTGGCGCCTCATTGCTTCAAGAGCCTGCGTTTCCTCGTCCGACTCCTCGCGCCATCTTCCTTCGCGGCCATCGCCTCTATTGGGCTGATTTCGCTGCGCGGGTTTGAGCGCTGGTTTGAAACGTTTGTCTTCTTTTGAGTCGGGCGGATTCAAGAATTATCACGATTGCCTGATTGCTTGATTGCGAATTACTGAGGTTGTTGCGCTGAAGGCGCCGGGTTTTCGAGCTCGATTTCCGTTATAACCTCGTCTAGTTCGGCGCGTTGTTTTTCGAGTATTTTCTGGATTCGGCGGATGCGCTTCTGGTTCAAGGCGATTTCGCGGTATTTGCGCGACGCTTTGTGGAAGTGTTCGCTGCTGAGCGTGAAATACTCTTCGTTGTCCATGCTTTGCGCTATATCCGCTAAAATTTCTCCGAGCAGTGTGTTAGCCTCGATTTTCACGTCGCGCTTGATTTGGTGTTCGCGCTTGAGGTTCTCGCGGATGATTTTGACTACTCGCGCCGTTGGAAAAGGCAAGCGCATGGCTTCCTCTTCACTTTCGCTTACGTCCGCGTCGCCTTCAATCGGCGCTGCGGCTTCGGCTTCTTCTTCATTTTCAGTCACTGCAACCCACCCCTTCTAAAAAACAACTGAGTTTAAATCGAGTTTTCGAGCGAAAATTAGTCGCTTGTTATATTGGGCGGGCAACGCTTTTAAAACCTTTTTTGGAGGGTGTTTTAAGGCGCGTTGAGAGGCGTTTTAAGCGCGTTTTTCGGGAGCTTTCACCGCTTGTCGCACAACAGAAAAACGCGGCGCTTGCGCGCGTTCTCGGGATTCTCGACTCGCAGCGTGACCTCGAAACCGACGCGCTTGAACGCGTCCACCGCCGCAAGCATTTCGTTCTCGCTCTTCGGGTACCATTGCACGACCGCGCTCCCGCCGCTGCGCAGCACTCGGTGAAACTCTTGCGCCGCGCGACCCAAATCGTTTTTTGTCTTCAGCCACTGCAATGCGCTTATCGAGAAAACGCCGTCGAACGAGCGCGCTGGAAACGGGATTTTCCTCAAATCGCCTACGCAGGCATCAACGCCGTTGCGCTTCGCGGTTTCCACCATCGTAGGCGACAGGTCAAAGCCTTTCACTGAATAACCAGCTTCTTTGGCGATTAAACTCGAAAAACCGTTCCCGCAACCAGCGTCGAGCAACCGTGCGCCTTCAGGAAATTCCGCGTAAAGCAATGCCTTCAGCGTAAGCTGTTTTTGAATACGCTGCAACGCGCCGCTTTGCGAATAACGCAGCGCCTCGCCTTGCTCTTCGTAAAAATCAATGGCGCCGCGCGAGCTTTCTTCCGGCCGCTCGCGCTTGACAACCCAACCGCCCTTTTTCCGCTTCATGAAAAATCGCCTAAAGTAAAACCACGTCTTCAAAACGGCAGCCGAACGCGCCCGAAGCGCCCGCGCCGCGCGCGGCGCTTCGCTCGTAAATTCCCGGCTCGACGGTGAAAACCATTCCGCGGCGAAGCGTCGTCCGCTCGAGCCGCGGCCCCTCGTGAACGTCGAGGCCCAAGAAGTGGCCCAAGCCGAGGCCCGCCTTGCGGAACGACTGCGCTTCGAAACCGTAATCGCGCAAGACGTGCAACGCGATTTCCGCGAGCGCCTTGCCGTTAACGCCGGGCTTGGCTTTGCGAAGCGCTTCGCGCTGAGCTTCGCGAGCCGCGGCAAGCGCATCGCGCTTGCGCTCGTTGGAACCGTCGTAAAAAGAGTGCGAGTAATCGCCGCAGTATTCCCGCACGCGGCAGCCAACGTCGATTACGACTACGTCGCCTCGCGCGATTTTCTTGTTCGAAGGCGCAGCGTGAGGAATCGCGGTTCGTTCGCCGCTCACGACTATGGGCGGAAACGCTGCTAGCGCCGCGCCGAGTTCGCGCGCCTTCGCCTCGAGCGCGCCTGCAACCGCGTTCTCCGTGCGGCCGTAAACGCCTCGCTCCAAAACTGCGCTGACGCAGCGCTTGGTCAAACGCTGCGCCTCGCGAATCGCGCTTTTTTCCTGTTCGTCTTTTATTAGACGCAGCTCTTCTAGTTCCTTCGCGAAATTTTTGGGTGCGAAGCGCTGCTTCAGCAAACGGAATATCGCGGGAGCGGCGTAATCGCTTTCGGCGTCGACTGCGACGCTGCGCGGCTTGAACTCGCGCAAAGCTTGCGCGAACTGTTTGCGGCCGTTTTTCAAAGGCTCGAAAGCAATTTCTTTTTCTGCTGGTTTTTCGCCGGTAGACAAGAGTTTCGCTTCGTGCGGCGTGACGAAAAGCAGCGCGGGGTAAGAGTCGTCTCCCGCGTAGTAGTAAACGTTCGAGTTAAGGTTTTCGCGTCCGCCGAGCACCAGCAAGTCGATTTTGCGCGCCCTGAGTTTCCGTTGGAGTTTCCGCAGTCTTTCTTTAAGCATAACTATTTTAGGGGCTTGGCTTAAAAATTGGTTTATGTACAAGCCGATTACTGTTTTCAATAAAGCAAAGCGGATAGTCGAAACAATACTGCCGAAAGAAGAACATCCTAATTTAGAGTTGAAAGTCCGGGAACCGGTTTCGCCTAAGCAAACGCCTTTTGACGCTAGGGGAAGCATGACGGCTATTGAAAGCAAAGTTCCCCTCGGGAGCCTGAAACACGGAATCCGCGTTTACACGCCAGAGAAGAACCGGTTGCTCACAAGTTTTCCGCGCCGAAACAAAACGCTGGTAATCGGCATCGCATGGACTAGCGGATTCGAGGAAAAAGCTAAGACGCTTACGGCCGCACTGCAAAAAGAGTTTCCTAAAGCGAACGTGCGCCGCGAACAAAAGTGAATGCTGTAGCGCGAGTTACGCTCAAGTCACTTGTATTTCGGGAATTCGCTGACGAGCGCCTTGAGCAGTTTCGCCGTGTTGTCGAGGTCGCTCAACGCAACGACCTCGTTCTGCGAGTGAATGTAGTGCGACGGAATCCCGATGCTCGCCGTGAGAAGGCCGCTGCGAACGTACTGCATGCGCGAAGCGTCGGTCGCGCCCTTGTCGCTCACCTCGAACTGGTACGCGATCTTGTTTTTTCGCGCGACTCCCTCAATCCAATCAACCAGTTTTCGCGACATTATCAAACCGCGTCCGCCCGCTTCGATGACGCTAAGCGTCGGTCCCGCGCCGAGTTTTATCGGCACGCTGTCTTCCGGCACGTCCGGCGTGCCGCCGCCGAGACAGACGTCTAGCGCAATCGCAAAATCCGGTTCGACCGCGAAAGCGCTCGTTCCCGCGCCCCACAAACCCGTTTCCTCGCGCACCGTGCCTACGAGAAAAAGCGTGACGTCCTTCGGGACCTCGGCTTCAGCGAGTTTGAGCAGCACGACGCAGCCCGCGCGGTTGTCGAACGCTTTTCCGACGACGAGGTCGCCATCGAGTTCCGCGAATTTCGAGGCGAACGTGATTTGCACGCCCGGGCGAATGCCGCGTTTTTCCGCTTCCTGCTTGTTTT
>JAZDKN010000044.1:0-3292 GCA_043803065.1 Microcaldota archaeon | reverse complement strand
CTTCCTTCATGCGGCCGCCGTAGAACTCCGCTTTGTAGAGTTCCTGCGTCGCCTTGTCGATTTTCGCGCGCTCGCGCGAGTTCGCAACCTTCATTCTCGCGAGAATTTCCTGCGCGGGAAATTCGCCGTAACCTTCAACCGAAATAAGCGAAATGGGCTTGATTTCGTCGAGCATTTTCTTCAAATTCTTGTCGGCGTAGCGTGCGAGCGTCTTCTCGTCCTTGCGCAAGTCCTCGAGAGCAATCCAATCCCAAGGAGCGTGCGCCGGCACGGAGTGAACAAAACCGCTCGCGTTGTTGACGTCGACGAACGCCGCCGGCAGAATGGGAACTCGCGCGCCGAGCGGCGTCACGCAGAATTTGCCTACGAACGAAGAACCGAGCGTTGTTTCCTTTACTTCCGTTCGGTGTCCTTGCAACCGCAGTTTCTCGAAAGCGGGCTCGCTGACGAACCACGTTTCACCGTCCACGACCGCCTTGACGTATTTAGCGAGCGGGTTAACGAAGACGTTCGTAATGCCGAAAACCGTTTCAGGACGCAACGTGCAAGAAATCAGGAACGCGCCGCCGCCAGCGTCGTCTTCGAGTTTGGATTTGAATGCCGCGAACTTCAACGCGTCAACTGGCGTCGTGTCGCCTTCCTTTATGTCGTCTTCACCGACAGCGTTGCCGCACCGCGGGCAGTAAAGAACCGGGTAACTCGCTTGCTTGAGATAGCCTTTCTGCTTGTAGCAGCCGAACTGCCACTCGATGAACCGGTTGTATTCCGGGTCGCCGGTAGTGAATTGGCGAGAATAGTCGAGCGAAAAACCCATGCGCTGAAAATCGAGAACGATTTTTTTCGAGAAATACGCCACGACCGCCTCGGGCTTCGAGAACGAAGCAACGAGTTCCTTAACACGCGACGCGTCGTTTTCGTAGCAGCGAACGTAATCATCGTACATCGCGATCGTCGCCGCGTCGCCTGCGGCTATTTTCGCGCTCACCGCGAGAACCGGCGTTCCCGTAATGTGGAACGCCATGGGCCAAAGCACGCGCTCGCCTCGCATGCGGTGGAAGCGCGCGATGACGTCGCCGTTAGCGTAAGTTCGTCCGTGCCCGACGTGCAGATTGCCGGAAACGTAAGGATACGGCACGGTGAAGAAAAACTTGTTTTTCTCGGCTTCGCCCGCGCGAGCTTGCGCTTCGTCTTGCGGGGACTCGGGCTCGAACGCTTTCGCGTCGCGCCACGCCGCCTGCCATTTTGCTTCGACTGTCTTGAAATCGTAATCCATTTTACTCAAACCCATCCGTCTTACTTTTTCGCTTAAGCGCGTTTTGCTGTTTTGGCGAGCGAGATAAAGCGAGAGATCGAGAGAATTAGTTATGGAGCTGCGGCTTTTAAAACGTTAAAGAAGCGCGAAAAGAAAACGCTAAAAGCTAAAACGAAAAAAAAAGCGTTGCATTGGAGAGAAGCGTTTCAGCCAGTTGCTGGCCGAGTAACCGCGTTGATTTCCGGAATAAGAGGCATCTTTATTGCGGAACGCCTGCCTTTTTGTTGCGGGAGTAACGGAATTTCTGCTTCTTGCTTATCTTGCTTGTTCCATTTGTCGTCTTTGTTTTTTTCATATGCGAAAGTGAGCGCACCCCACCAATTGCAGTTCGGACGCACGCCGTCATCGTAAAAAATGTGAAAAGGACGCCAGTTGCCGGAATAAGAGGCGGAATGCAATGCCTCCGAACTTCGCCCCAGCCAATCGCCGTAACGCGTCAGCGTAACAGCTCTTATTCGGCACGCGTCAGGAAAACCGTGAGCCGCATCTTCGCAGTAACGAATCTCGTTACCGTTATTGTCGACGCTACGGTTGCGCGTCAAAAACTTGGGTGTGAAAGTCGTTGCGTTGCCGAGAATATTCCTGATTTCCGAAGTATTCATCAAATCTGAAGTAAAATACGCAGACATGCTTTGAGGCTGCCGAGTGTAGCTTATCGTATAGTCTTCGTAACGCCGCGCGTCGTTATGCGTCGCGCCAAGACAGTTCACGTCTCCCTCGCAAAAAGCCACGTAAAACGGGCCGTCAGGAAGCTCAAGTCCATTAATGTAATAAATCCAAGCGCCAACACTCGTGCTCGCAAGATACAACGCTTTGCCGACTCCGTTCGAACCCAAACTGTTTTCCAACGCGGAACGCGGCGCTTCATCAACACCAACGAAACCATAATTATTGTTGTTTGCAATCAACTGCGCCTGCGCCGAATCAATGTTATTGGAAACACCAGCATACTCTTGAATCCCGTCACCGTTGCCAGTAATCGAATTACCGCTAATCGTGTTCGGCTGCGGATTGCGCACCGCATCCATTGAGCCGCCCGGCTGAGAAACGAACGAAGACAAAACCGGAGTTTTCGCGTTTTCGTACAACGCTTGCGGAGGAACAAAATCAGGAACAACCGCAGGCACGAAACTCTTTATACCCGCCTTCACGTTACCGTGAATATTGTTGTTGAGAATCTGGTTTCCTCCAGCGCGCTCAAGCAAAACCCCTACCGCGTTATCATGAATATTGTTGTTTCCGCCGATTATCTGGCCACCGCTCTTAACGATTATGCCAGCCGATTGTTTTCCCGGCGCGGTGCCGTAAAACTCGCTGTTCTTGATTACGTTGCCAGAACCGCCGTCGAGCGTAATCCCCGAATCATTGTTGTCGTAAAACGTTGAACCATCAACAACAACGCCTTGGCCCATCAAGTGCAAACCGTGCTCATTATCGTGGTAGTGCACACCTTGAATAACGACTTCCGTGAGAGGCAAAGCGACAAAACCTTGAACGATGAACTCCGCCGCACCAGAAACGTCAGCGTTAGTCAAGTTAATGCTCGCTCCCGGGTGAACGAAAATGTGGTAACCTCCATCGCGAGTGTCACGCGCTTTGCGCGCCGAGTCCGTTTCCGACAAAAGCACGTCGCCGTTTTCAACCGTGAATTTCCCGCTCCACACGTCAAGAGAATAAGGCCCAGTAAAAGCAAGCGCGCCCGTAGTAGTGACGGTACCTGTTACTTCAAGCCAACCGCCGTAAACCAAGCTCGTAGCGCCGGTAACAACCGCGTTCCCAACGCATTGCAAATGGAAATTGAGTTCCCCGTGAATATCGTTGCAAACAACATCACGCGTTTTCGGTTTTGAAGGCTCGGCACGATTCGAATTGGAAGCTGCAGTTATTTCCGAATCAATCTTCGAGTCAATTTTCTGCGCTGGAACCGGCGCCACTTTCGAGACGCTAGACTCCGAAGAAAAAGGCGAAACCTGTTGAATC
>JAZDKN010000043.1:0-3494 GCA_043803065.1 Microcaldota archaeon | reverse complement strand
TATTCCGTTAGTTACGCGAATCTGGAAATATGGTTCCTAGGCACGGTAAACGATTCAGGCGTCACCAAAGCGCGCCTGCTGCTTAAAGCCTTCGCTCCCATTCCTTCGCCAAGCGCGAGTCCGCCCCCGTTTTTCTTCATTAACGTAACCGCGCCGCAAGCAAACGAAGTGATTTACGACGCGTTCGCGCGAGTCGAAGGCTTCGCCCGCGCAAACGCCGGCGAAGAAATAACCGCAGTCGAGGTTTCTGTTGACGGCGGAGCGCATTGGAGCGCGGCGAGCGGCACCAACAGCTGGAACTGGAGTTGGACTACGCCGGCTGAAGGCGCGGTGGAAATAAGGGTGCGCGCGAGAACGGGTTCTGGGAGAAACGCCGCTGCGGGTCCAGTGCGCGTTTTCGTTTCGCCTTGCAAGAAACTAATTTACAACAATTGTGACGCCGACACAAGCACTTGCCAATCAATCAACCTCGTCTTCGCTCCATCGAAATACAATAGCGCGGCAGAATTCAGGAGTGCGATCGATGCGGCGTTATCGCGCTTGTTCTCAAAAACCCCGTTCGCTGACAACCCGCAAAAAATCAATAAAATCAACATCTGGTACTACGCCTACAACTTCAACTGCGAACACAACGGCAGGCTATGGTTGTGCGAAACGCCGCAAAACTATATTGAAGCGTGCGGTTCCCTCGCTCAAGCCACTGCGGTTATAGTTAACAACAACACGTACGGTGGAAGCGCAAACCCTCAAATACACTTGCTCGCATTCAACTCCGGAAACCCTGAATTATTCCCGCACGAAGCGGGGCACGCAATATTCGGACTAGCGGATCGTTATTGCTGCGACGGCGGTTACTGGCCAGAGCAACCGAACCCGGAGTTTAAACCAAACTTGTGGCCAGACAATCCAGCGTCTTGCTCGACTTACGTGACCGCGCTGCTCGGAAGACCCACGCAGTGCAGGGGAATCAGAACGTACCCCATAACGATCACGAGCGCAAAAACACTCTTGTTCACGCAACAAATGCACGCATGGTTCGAACAACCAGCCGACAGCAACATGCAAACGCTGGCATACGATTTCGACGACAGCGACGTCGCGAGAATAAACTACGTTCTCGAACACGGACTACAGAGCTGACGATAAGAAAAGAAACGAAAAGAAAGAAGACGATGGACCGACGAAGGATGATGAAAATGACTGGAAAAAATTTGAATAAAATTGCTTTCGCGGCGCTCTTGCTCTTCGCGCTAGTTTTGCCTGCTCTCGCGAACGCGAAGCTCGAACCCGCCGCAATAATAACGCTTTCCTTCCAAACGAACGCGAGCGGAACGGCAACGCTGCAACTCGAGGAATTCAAAGCTGGACTAACTGAGCCGCCGCGTTATCTGCAGCCCGCGCTAAAGGAAATCGAGGTTCGCGTGCTCGATCCATCGGGCGGGCAGCTGAAATCGTTCTGGTTCTCGGACCCGCGCAACACGTACTACGACGTTCCCGGCGAGAACGGCTCCCTCAGCGGCGGCAAAAACGTTGATGCGAATGCTAGATTCTTTTTCACGGTTCCGCTTTCAAGCGAAGCGAAATACGCGGTTGTTTTCGACGCGAACGGCGCCAAACTCATAGCGATTAACCTTAAAACCGGAACCGTGATCGAGGAAAAAGAGTGGAAGGAAATAGCGCCTAAAATAATCGAGGAAAAACGCGAAATCAGCGCAGTCGAAATCGCGCTCGCGGCGCTGGCGTTGGTCGCCCTCGCGCTCATACTGCTGGGTTTAGTCGTTTTCAGGAAAGCCGGCAGAGGCGGAAGCGGAAGACAACGCTGATAAAAAGAAGCTAAAAAAGCTTAAACTAAAAATTAAACTAAAACCGTTTATCGCTTAAACCAATTAGGCATTACTTGTATTTTAGGAAAGCGCCCAAACCGCGAAACGTGGCGTGGAATTCCGAGCCCGCCTGCGTCTCGCGCGAGAAAACCTCGACCGGCACGCCCTGCCGCTCCGCCTCGTCGAGAAGCGCTTGCGTAACGTCTTCCTCTTCAGCAACTTCCTCTTTACCGCCGCACTCGCAGTCGCGCTCCTCGAACTCTTCCGCTATGCGTTCGCCCTCGCGGCCGCACGAATTGCATTTGTAAGCAAAACGCTTGAGCTTCAAATCCTCGGAAACGAGCAATTGCTTCACTTGCCTGCGGCCGAGCGCAGCCTCGACTTCATCGAGCCCGTAAACAGCGAAACCGCTCGACGTCGAAACAGATTTCATGAATTCGTCGAAAATGCGTTTTTCGCGCACCGCCTCCTGCTCGTGAATGATTCCCCCGCTTTTTTCGAGCAGCTCGCGCAATCCCGGCTCGTCGGAATAACCCGTATCGATTACGCCGACTATTTTGAGTTGATAGTTGAACGGCTTGAGCTTGAGAAAATCCTCCTTGCTCGGGCCAGGACCGCCGACGATGACTCCCTCGAAATTCTTCAGTCCGACGAACGCGTCCATCGCCGTGCCAATGCGCTTGTAATACACTTCCACGCTTTCCTCGTGAATGCGCTGAAAACGCCTTGCACTGTTGTGCGCTACAATGCCGTTGACTATGAAGTTCGACGTTGAGGGTACAGTCAAGTCGTAGAACAACCCGTTTGGGGTTATGCTTTTCTTTTCGGTTACCTTGGCTTTCACGAAGTCTGAATCTTGCAGAATTTGCAGCGAGCGCAGCGCAGAACGGCAGGACGATTCTAAAAGCCGTTTTTCGCGCTTTAGAAAATCAAACGCTTCCGCCTCGCGGTAGTCGGACTTGCCGTGTTCTAGGTTTAGTATAGCCGAAGTACAAGCGCCGACAGCCGCAGCCACGTCGCTCATTTTGATTCGCAGGCTCTTGCGCAGCCTGCCGAAATCGTTTTCGTCCGCGTCAACTATTTCGCGAAGCCGTTCTTCGAAAACGCTCAATACGCGCCTCGAAAAAACTTTTCGGCTGACTTGCCGCCTCCCGCCGATGAAGTCGGGCGAATGAACGAACCTCTTCGTGTTCATCTTCAGCGTGGCTGCGAGCCGGCGCACGAACTCGCCGTCAACCGGCGGCTCGTCGCAGTAACTCGCTCGCCGGCCAACGCGCGCGAATTCCTGCAAGGCGGCTTGCTTCTTCTTCGAGGAAAAGCCTATCACTGACACGAAATGCTTCAAAGACTCACCGTCGCTAACCGACAAGTAGTACTGCTGCCGTCCAATCCTCGTCTTCTTCAGCGAAAATGACGATATTATTCCAAAGCGCAGCAGCAGGAATTGAAGCGTTTGAACCACGCGCTTGTTCGCCATGGCGAGAGAAACTATGCCGCCGCTCGCGCTGCCTTCCGCGTCGAACGCTCCCCTGACGAACGCCGCGACGCACTCCGGCGAAGATTTTTGCACTGCAGCGGGAACTTCTCGAAACGTGTTTTTCCGCGCGAGTTCAGGAAAAACCCGCTTGAAGGCATCCACTACGTATTTACTGTAAACCTTCAACTCGAAGT
>JAZDKN010000042.1:0-2634 GCA_043803065.1 Microcaldota archaeon | reverse complement strand
CGCGAGCACACCGCGAAGTGCTTAGAGTTGCTGCTTCCGCCCTGGCTCGATTCGCAAAACGCGGCGTAACGCGAGGCAGCGCTTCTACCGCTAACGCCTCAGGCCGCACAGTTTCCGCGGCCCTCCGCCGGGATAAAGCTCACCCTTGAAGGGGTTGGAGTTACAACGGACCCTTAGCCCGCCAGCCCTCCCGCCGCGTTAAGGTTACGCTCGCGAATTAATAAAAGCGTTGCGCGAGTAGAGTAAACAAGCTGAACGGCTTTGACTGAAGCCGATTGACGTTTATCGACGCGAGAGGAGGTTTTTGCTTTATGACGAAAAAAAGAACGGAAGAAAAAAATGAAGAAGAAGTTCCAAAAGAGCAGCCGTTGTTGAGCGACCCCACGAAAGGAACTCACGTCTTGATGCTTCCGAGCCGCAGCAAACGCCCGCAGAAATTCGAGAAGCACGGCTGCTTTTTTTGTCCCGGAAACGAGCACACGACTCCGCCCACGAAGCTCGCGCTCCCAAACGAAAAGAATTGGCGAGTGCGCGCTTTCGACAACAAGTTTCGCGTGACGCACGGCCACGAAGTCGTAGTCGAAACGAACGAGCACGACGCGTTGTGGCAGGACTTAAGCGAAGAACAGCTCGCGCTAGTTTTCCGCGCTTACAAAGAGCGTTACAACGCGTTGTGCGGAGATTCGGAGTACGTGCTGTTGTTCAAAAACCACGGCAAGGCGGGCGGCGCAAGCATCGGACACGAGCACGCGCAAATAATCGCTTTCGACTTCGTGCCCGAGCTCGCGGAGCGCGAGTGGACTGCGTTCGACGAAAACAAAAAAATTTTTTCTGATATGCTTAAAGAACACGAGCGCGGCGGACTAATTTTCGCGGAACGCAGTTGCTTCGCCGCTTTTACGCCGTCCTTCGCGCGCTTTCCAGCGGAAGTTTGGATCGTTCCACGCAAGCAATTCGATTCCTTCACGGATTTCGACGAAACGGAAATGCGCGACTTCGCTTTGCTCCTCAAGGATTGCGTGCGTCGAGTCGCCTCGTTATCGCCAGAGTACAATTTCGTTTTCCACTGCGCGCCGCAAGGCCGGGAATTCTGGTTCCACTGCGAAATCTATCCGCGCAGCACCAACGTTTGGGCGGGTGTAGAATTAGGCGCAGGCGTGATAATCAATCCGCAGAGCGCGGCAGACGCGCTGGAAGCGCTCAAGAACGCGGTTAAAAGCTAGGAATTCGAATTCACGCGCTTGAGGAAAAACGAGTAAGCGGCTACCGCGAGCGCGAAAGGAATATTGACGAGCACGATGAAAAGCAGCGCTTCCGCGCTAAGGAACTGTCCCGCAAACACTATTCCCGCGCTGTAATTGCGGTGAAAAGCAGCGAGTCCAAAACTCACGCGCTCCTCGCGCTTTCTCGCGAACAAGTAATAGCCCGCCAGCGCGAGCGCCAGAAAGAGCGCGAAGACGAGCGCGAGCGGGATTACAGCGCCCAAAATTTTTTGCTTGGCTGATTCTGCTGCGAACGCGAGCGACGAGGCTATGAGCACGACTACGAGCGCGAGCGAAGCGATGGAGTAGTATTTGCGCGTGGGCGTCACGATGGCTGGAAAGAGTTTGCGCGCGGCAATCGCTGCGGCGAAAGGAATCGCGAGGAGTTGCGCGAGAAGTACGAACATCGGGAGAACCGCTTCTCCAGCGACTTTGCCGGTCAGCAAAAACATGGCTGGCGGCACTACGAACGGCGCGGCAATCATCGTAATCGTAACGGTGAATAGCGACAGTTCCGGCTTGCCTTTAAGCAATTCCGCGTAAGGAGGAGTCGAAACGCCAGCAGGCATCAGAAGCATCGCAAGGAGAGCGATGGCGTAGTCGGGTTGCAAAAAGTCTTTGACCGCGAGGAAAGCCACGACCGGCAAGGCAACGAAAAACAAAACGTAAAACGCTGCGATTGCGGGCATTGAAGCGAACGAGGCCTTGAATTCGGCGGTCTTCATTTTGATGGCCGCCAGGAAAACCATTAGCATGAGAATTGGTTTCGCGAAAACGTAAAGCGCTGCCGCCTGCGGTACTAGCAAACCAATCAAGACGGCAACCAGCACCGTCAGCCCCAAGTTGTTTTCTATTTCCTCGATCCAATTAGCCACGAAAACCAATTCCAGCCTCGAAAAATTTTGGAGTGAAAAACGTTTAGGAGGACACTAAACGCAGCAGCGAGTAACGCGCGTCGTAACGCAACGGCAAGCGCAGCTTCGCCTTGTGCTCGGCGGCGTCAAGGGCGGTTGAAAAAACTACGACGCTCGCGGCGATTCCGAGCGCGAACAAACCGCGTTCGAACGCCGTTACGGGAACGAGCGCAGTCCACGTCGCCGCGGGAATGTTGAAAGCCCAGATGAATGCCGTCGCGCCTACGGCATGCGCAGTGAAAGTCGCGCCGAGAGCGCGCGCCACGAGGCTTTTCTCGAACCAAAGCGCCGCGGCAGGCGGAATCAACCAGAAGAGCGAGTAAAACCACGCCTGCCGCCCCTCGGGATGAAGAACGAATAAAATCATGCAAGCGAGGGGCACGAGCAAAATCGCGCGGTGGCGCACTTTGTGGTGCAAATTATTTTCTTTCTTGTTTTCGCTGAGCTTGAAGCCGAAA
>JAZDKN010000041.1:0-4190 GCA_043803065.1 Microcaldota archaeon | reverse complement strand
GAGCGGAACTTCCTCAGCAGCCGCGCTGTGACGCGCCAGCCACCGACAGCCGTGCACCCACCCGCCTACCCTACGATTGTGCCCAAGCAAGTATTTAAATTGCTTTTACGCGGAAAGAATAGCGCATAATGGGCCGGTAGATCAGCAGCTGGGCATACGGCGCCCTTTTTCGGTTGCTGGATTTTCCTGCTAAAGATCGCACGCTTCGCAAGCGTGAGGCCGCGGGTGCGACTCCCGCCCGGTCCATTCCTAACAACTAGTTTTAATTCGATTCGAGAGTAAGCAATCGTGAACCAAATGAAGAAAATGCAGAAAAGCAAAACGAAGAACGCGCCGCACGCGCCGCGCAATAAGTTCAGGAACAATTTGTTCGTCGCGCTGAACGTCGTCCTCGCGCTCGCAGTAATATGGTTCTTCCTCACGCAATTCGACTACGCGGCGATTGGAAGCGTATTAAGCAAAGCGAATCCATTGTGGATTGTTCCGGCCGCATTGTGCTATTGGGCGATGAACTGGATTAGTGCCATACGCCTGAAACGATTTCTGAAAGCGAAGGCGCGCACGCTCGAAATCTTTTTCATCCACATGCAAGCCTTGCTGCTATCCGACGCCACTCCCGGCAGGGCGGGTTACGCGTACCTAGTCGTCGGCCTGCGAAAGCACGGCGCGGCGCCCGCGAACGCGCGCGTCTTAGGCGTGCTGCTTGCGAGCGATTTTTTCATGCGCGCGTTACTCATCATCGCGAGCATCGCGTTGTTCGCGCGCTCGTTCCTGTGGGCAGGCGTCTTCCTCGCTGTTGCGAGCGCGATTGCATTGCTCCTCTTCTGGAAGCGCGTGCGCCTCGTAGAAAAAGCGCTCGCGAAAATTCCTCGATTCGGAACGCGGCTCGCCGCGTTTTACGAAACTGTTTTCGTCAAGCATTTGGAGTTAAGCGAACTCTGCCTCTCGCTCGCGGCGTCTTTCGTCGGCAGCGTCTTGCGCGGCGCGGCGTGGCTCTTCCTATTCTACGCGCTAGGCTACGGCGGCGTAGCAGTGCCGGGCGCAACGCTCGCGGCTTTCGTCGTCTTGTGCGCGTTGCTGACGTCGCTCTCGTTCGTTCCGCTCTCGATAGCTGGAATCGGCTTGCAAGAGGCGACGGGCGCGGTTCTCTTCGCTTCGCTCCTAGGCATCGCGCCGGCGGCTGCGGCTGCACTCATGGTTTTGGTTCGCGGACTCGAGTTCGGCAGCGACCTGCTGTTCGGCAGCAGGGAATTCCTGAAAACCTGAGAATGCACCTGCGCTTTATGCGCTTGCGCGTTGTGCGTGTCCGCTCGCGGTTTGCGCTTTAGCGCGCTTAATCCTCGAAACCTGCTATGTTCGCCGCGAGTTCCATCAACTCGCCCGCATTGTCGGCCAACTCGTAAGCCAAAAGCTGCGTGTCCCGCAACACGCGCGCTTCTTCCTCGAACAATCCCTTGGACTGGGGCAGGCAATTTACGGCGACGATGAGTTCGCGGCGTTCGCGCCTAACCGCGCCGAAATCCATTTTTTCCTTGCGGATGAAAGCAGTAAAGCAACGCTCGTAAAGGTCTGCGGCTTTCGAAACGCTTTCAATCAACGCCGCGTCGTGTTCAAAGCCCTTGCCTAAGCCGTCGTAGGCGCGCACGATTTTCATTATCGCGTCGAGTACGCCGCCTATGTTTTTCGCGCACAACGCGTACGAAAGCAATTCGGCGAAAGACGAGCGCGATTCAGCGAGTTCCCGCGAGCCGCGCGCTGCGCCGTAAACCAGGCGCAGCACAAGGAAATAAAGCTTGAACGCGGATTTCGTTAAAACTTTAATCTGCGACGAGTCGAACTCGGGCTTGCGTAATTCTTGCAAAAGCAGGGCGCACAAGCTCTTGACGACGAACCGCAAGCGCTTCAAAAGCATGGGCAGCGAAGCGTGCTCGCGAGTGAAAACCTGCAGCGTAGCGCTGTCCGCGGACTGGCTCAACACCTCGACGCCCAGCAAGTGCGAATCAACCGCTTCGAGAAGCGAATCGAGTTCCTTGCGAGACGCGCGGTTCACCACGCGAATCGAGTCGAAACCGCTCACGTAGCGCGCGAAAACCTCGATTACGGCTCCCTGCGCGTCCTGGCCTTCCAGCAGCACGACTTCCGCCGCTCCGCGCTCGCGCTTGCGCTCGCGCGGCGTGATTACGAGGCTCAAACCGCGCGGGTAAGCATAGACTTCGTCGCCTTTCTTGATTCCCGTCAAGCGAACCCAGGCAACCGGCAACGACACGACAAGCGAAGCCGCGCCGAGTTTGCAAACCTTACGCCGTTCCACGCAATCCCCCTCCAACGAAATAGTATTTACTAGTATATATTAGTATTGCTAAAACTTGATTTCTAGTGCGGCGCTAACGACTGGGGGCGAACGCGGAATTGAATGCAACGGGGAGGGCGTTGGGAATGACGTACGCGGCACATGCAGTAGAAAAAACCGGTTTCAGTCTGGGGACGCGCGAACTAGTAGCCGTAGGCGCTCTCTCTTCCGCGGCAGTGCTCGCTTTTTCCGGCGACGCTTTTTTCGCAACTGGTTTGACTGCGCTGGGAATCGGGCTGCTTTTGGCTCCAGGTGAGTCCGTGCGCGAGGCGCGGCGCGAGGAAACCGTTGTTTACGACGCTAAAAGCAAGAGTCCTCGTTTTTATCCTTGACGCTCGGTAACGCGTTCACGAGCGCGAGATATCGAGCTCGACAAGAGTGAGGAAATCGACGAGGCGCTTGCGCCGCACTATTCCGGCTGAAAACGAAAATCGAGTTCAGCGGAAGCCACGTCGGGAAACGATTTTAAAGCATTAGCCCGTCTGCTAGATACTGGAGAAAATATTAATTCCAAAGAAAGAGTTAGTCGAACTATACTTCAACGAAAACTACTCATTACGCGACTTGTGCAGACATTACGGGAACGACGTTAAAACTATTTTAAAGTTGTTTAAGGAATACGGCATTCGACTCCGAAGCCCTCTTGAAGCGTGGAAAATAAGAAAGAAAAAACTCGCGCGCGAAATAAACGCGAAACAAGTAAAGAAAATGTATTTCGAAGAAAAATTGTCGCTCGAAGAAATAGGTAAGAGACTCGGATTGGACAGAAAAGCGTTGGCGCGAAGAATGCGAGCGCGCGGAATTCGAATCAAGACCGTATCCGAAGGCAATGCTGGAAAAAGAAAAAGCGACGCTCATAGGAAGAACATATCGGTTGGAAGAAAAAGAATGCTGAGGAACTCGCCGCAACTCATAGAAAAAATCAGGCGAAACCGCCTAAAACAAATTCTTCCGACTCGCGACACCAGTATCGAGTTAATCGTCGAGAAAGAATTATTTAAGCGCGGCGTAAACCATGAAAAACAGCACGCAATACTAGGAGTATGCCAAGCGGACAAAGCGTTTCCGCGAGAAAAAATAGCGGTTTTCTGTGATGGAGACTATTGGCACCGCCGAAAAGAAACAATAAAAAGAGACGAGAGGATAAATGAAGTCCTCCGAAGAAACGGTTGGCTCGTGCTACGTTTTTGGGAGGCGGAAATAAGAGAAGCTCCGGAAAAAGTAGCGGATGAAATAATCACTGCATTAAACTGGAGGAAATTAAATGGGTGCACGTCCTCGCAAGTGGAAAAAGAATGCGGCGTTTCTCTGAAAAGAGAAGCCTCGCCTGGACAGGCCACATGAGATGGAAGTGGATTAAGAAGAAGCGCAAGAGAATGAAGCGCAAGCAGAGGCGCCGCATCGGCGAACTGTAAAGCGCGCGCTTTGCTCGGCTTAACTCCAAACTGTTTTTAACGATTGCAAGCGTAGCTTCAAGCATGCGAGCAACAAGCGCGCGATTGCGGACAACACACGCACGGATAATCGACGCGCGCAAAAACAAGGCGCTGGCGGAAAAAGAAATCGCGCGCGCCATCCGCAGCGGCGCCGTAATCGTTTACCCTACGGACACTGTTTACGGAGTCGGCTGCGACGCGCGCTGCGCGGCCGCAGTGCGGCGAATCCGCGCGCTCAAAGGCCGCAGTTTCGCTAAACCATTTTCGGTTATTGCGCCGAACAAGAAGTGGATTCAGGAAAACTGTGCGCTCTCACCGCAGGCCGCCGAATTCCTCGCCAAAAAAATGCCCGAGCCTTACACGATGATTCTGCGCTTGAAAAACAAACGCTGCGTCGATCGCAC
>JAZDKN010000040.1:0-6183 GCA_043803065.1 Microcaldota archaeon | reverse complement strand
CGTTCAACTTGTCAACTCGACAAGCGTCAACGCCAGGCAAATTGCGTACGGCGTGCCAAATCCCCTTGTCCTCGCCGAAAACAATGAGCACGCTTTTCGGCGTGCGGTAACCGCCCTTGCGCAGGCGTGCGCGACCGCTGCGCTTCTTGCGCGCAGAAGCCGCGCGCTCGAGATCGCCTTTAACGCCCAGCGCCGAAAGCGCGCGCTTCGCGTCCTTCGTGCGCCTTAATTCCTCGAAAGCGTTCTCGACGACAACAGGCGCCGCTCCGTTGAAAACGTGTCCGCGCGCCTTGACGAGCGTCGCGTTCGCGGTTGCTGCGAGCGCGCTGCGAATCGCTTTGTTGTTTTCCTTGAAGTTGATGCGCTCGCGCAAATTCTTTTCAGCTTTCGGCGGGTGCGCGCGCCTTCCGCTTCGAGCGTGAGGCACGATTCGCACTCTCCCAGTGCCGCCTCCAGGAATTTTTTCTCGAGGCAGCCGAGAACGGCCCGTATTAATGATTTGGCGCCACGCGGGGCGGCGGCCGTAATAACGCGCAGTCGTCTGCAACCCGGCGAGAAGGAATATGCCTTTCGGCTGCAACCGCGCCGTCGCCTCGGCGTGATAAGCGCGGCGAATCAAGTCGGGGCGGTATTCTTCGTTGAATTGCTCGGGCAACTCGACTTCCCCGCGGCGGCCGCCGTCCAAACCCAAAACAACAGCTTTCAAGAAAAACAACCTTCAAACAATAAAACCAAAACCAAGAATCAAAATCCAAAATCAAAATCAAAATCAAGAATCGAAAAACAATCTAAAAATCACGCGTTTTGTTTGATGACGAGTTTTATGTCCGGCTTCTTCTCCGCGAAATGGCGAAGCGGCTTGCGGAGCACAACGAGTCGTTTGCTCGGACCCGGCAAACTGCCTTCCATGATAACGAAATCGCCGCGCAACAAACCGTAGTGCGCTATCGCTCCCGTTTCTGAGACTTCCTTCGCGTCGTGCAGAACGCGCATCACGCGCTTGACGCGCTCGGTGCGACGGTGGAAACCCATTTGCCCGGCGCGAGGAACGCGGTAACTCACTTTCGCTTGACGCTCGGGTCCAATCGAGCCGCCGTGGTGGCGCGACTTCGTCGCTTTACGCGGATTCAACGCGACTCCGAAGCGCTTCACAACACCTTGCCAGCCGTAACCCGTCGTAACCGCAATCGCGTCGACGACGACGCCGTCTTTTAGAACGTCGGAAACCTTGACTTCCTTTCCAAGCAGCGCAGCCGCGGCAGCGAGTTGCTCGGTTGCGGTTTTTCCGCCGATTGCGACTTCAAAAAATCAGGCTTCTTGTTTCCCAAGCCCGCCTTGCGCGGCTGAGTGCACAAAAGCACTCGCACTTCACTGATTTCGCTTACACGCTTCTCGAAATCCTCGATTATGCGCTTGGTTTTTTTAGCGCTCGGCTTTACGCGCTGCGCTTCCTTAGGCGCGTTAGTCGCGACGACTTCACCCATGCGCTTCAAACCGAAAGGCGTGGCCTCGTAAAAAATAACGGAGTAAACGAAAACAGGAGGAGTTTCAACGATGGTCACCGCTTTCGAAACCTCTTGTCCTTTCGTAAGCGATTCCGAATCGTCTACCATGATAACGCGAGTCATTCCCGCTTTGAATCCAGGAAACGCTTGGAGTCCGGCGCTCGCAATGCTCGGCGCGGCCCAAGCGCGAATTCGCGGAGCAATGCGCTTCGCTCGCTCTCGGTGCCAGAACGACCTTGACCCCCGCAGGGGACCGCGTTTTCCCAAAACAAATTCACCTTAATGAAAACAATCTCTGCAAGCCCTCTCGAAAAATGCGAGGCGAAATAATCGTCACTCCGCCTTCACGCGCGTCACGACGTTAGGCGTCTTTTTGAATAAAACGCGCGTGTTGCAGTAAGGACAACGCACGAATTCGACTTCCTTGTCCTGAAACTCTTTTCCGCACTTCGGGCAAATGTACAAAACGCATTCCTCCTGAAAGAGATAAACGAAAGAGAAGATTTTTGCGCGCGGGCATTTAAAAACCCTTTCCCGCGAGCGCTAGACGCCTAAAAACAGGGTTAAACAATGCGCGAAACGCGAAAACGAGCCGCTAACGCCCCTAAACATCAAACGGAGGAGTTAACGCCTTTTTTCCCGAAAGCGCAGCGGATTTCGCGCGTGAGGGCGAGCGCGCGTTCGTTGAGCGCAACCGTGCGCTTCTCGAAATCAGCGATTTTTTCGGCGAAGTTCTTTTCGGAATCGGCGGTAACGATTTTTTTCTTGGCGAACAGCGAACGCTTGATTGAATCGCGCAGAGCGCCGGCGCGGATTATTAATTCTTCGCACTCGAGCGCGGCGGCTTGCGCGTCGATGCTGATGAGCGCAACTTTCTGGTTCACCGTATCGCCGTAGTACTGGTTCGCGCCCAAATATTGCGCGAATTCGCCTATCGTGTTCACGAAATCCGCGAGTTCCTTCAAGCGCAGCGCGCTCACGCCGTACCGCGCAATCAATTCTTTTTCCACTTGCTCGTCAATCTTCGACAAAAAAACCACCAAGGCAGAAGAGAGTTTTGTCTGTGCTCGATTAAAAGCGTTTAGTTCACCGGAAGCGAACCCCCGAAAAATTGATTATTCGTAACTCAGTAATGGTTGCAAGAGCATCGTTTGCAAGGGGGCAAAAAAATGAGAAACCGCTTAGCCAGTGACATTACCATACCCAGCACGGTTTCAGCCGAACTAGCTGAAGAAACCGGCATTCACGTCGGAGATGGTTATTTAGGCATCCACAAGTATCCGAGCTGCTTCAAATACCAGTATGTGGTTGCGGGCGGAGTGGACGACAAAGCATACCTCGAAGATTACGTCGCGCCGCTGGTAAAGCTTTTGTACAACAAGGACATGACTCTGAGACGGTACGAAAACACGTATACGTTATACTGTTACTGCAAGGAAATAGCTTTGTTCAAAAAAGATTTTGGCCTTCCGGTTGGGCGCAAAGACAACTTACGCATTCCGCCAAGGATTCTCGAATCAAAATTCGTTTCAGATTTCTTGCGAGGACTATTTGATACTGACGGATGCTTGACCTTCAAAAAAAGATACCGCGATTATCCGTACTATCCTTGCTTGAGCATAGCAAGCAGGAACGACGTGTTAATTCGGCAGGCAGACGCACACCTCCGTTCTTTAGGCTTCAACACTTCGATGGTTCTTAACAGCAGTCGAACTAGGTTAGGAACAGTTTGTTTGATAAGCAACGTTTACATGTACGGGAGAAAAAACGCGAAACGATGGGGTGAATTAATCGGTTTTTCCAATCCGAAAAACACCGCTAAATTCGAGTTCGGAGTAGAAAATGGTTTTATCTGAAAGCCCCGGAAGGGATTTTTAGGCGACTTCCTCTTTCAAAAAAAAGAAAGTCAGAACCCATGACCTCTTCCTTACCATGGAAGCGCTCTACCACTGAGCTACCGAGGCGCGAGTTTACTGGTTTAACCAACTAACGACAAGTTATTAAAACAAGGGTTATAAATAATTACCTCGACTCGCAACAGCATCGAAATCGATTGGTTGGTGATTACTCGAATGGGTAAGTTTCCGATTGCGGACCGCGCGCTCGCGCGCGTTTGGGTTTGCCGCAAGTGCAAGGCACGCAACCCTGCCGGCTCCGAAAAATGCAGGAAGTGCGATTACAAGGGGCTTCGCCCCAAGCGCGCGCGCAAGAAGGAAGTCAAAGGCGGAAAGTAAGACGACTGCGAATTAACGTCAAAAGTACCGCCGGAAATTCAGCAAAAGCTCAGCCGCAGGCAACTCAAACGATGAAGCCGCCCCATTCCACAACTGCGAACCCGTTTCGCGCGGAAGGCACTATTCGCGGAAGCTTCAAAACCTCGCTTGACTGAGTGGGTTTGAAGGCTAAAAACACGCGAATCATAGAATCAGGCGTCGGATCTACGTCCAACCTAATCTTCGCATCTATTTCTTTTCTGTCGATTACATAGACAGAGTAGTATTTCGACTCTGGCAGTCGCGCGGACCAGTACTCGATAAACGCGTTTGTTTCGGCTTTACTTAAACCGAGCAACGGCAATTTTTCGTTCAGCAAAGGAATCAGTTTGCTGCGCTCAACGGACCAGCCTTCGTTTAACGAAAACTTTCTTCCGAAGTAGCTAGTCTCATAAAACAAGTAAGGATACTGTTTTCCTTGGCTAACTAGTACTGAATTCGGAAGAGCAAGAAAAGTCCACGCGGCTGGCGAAAAAACATTCGAACCCGGTTCAGAATGGGTAATCAGCTCATCCGTCGTTATTGTAGCGGTAACCATGATTGGCTTTTCCGAGTAAAAATAAATTACTGGTTTTTCAAAAACGGCGGGCCTAAGTAAGATTGCCCATATAAATATTGCGACGGCGGCAACCACGATAGCTACGATTAAGATCTTTTTAGAGTTCATGTTCGATGATTTCACGCGGCATGACTTTTTAAATAGTTAGATTAAGGCGAACCTGAGTTTATTTTAACTGGATTCAGCGTTATGTTAGCGCGCAGGGATGGCGGAGCCTGGAAAACGCGCGGGACTTAAGACCCCGAACGAAAAATACGCTTTTTCGTTTGGAATGAAAAAACTAAAGCGCGTTGGAAATCCCGTCTCTTAGGAGTTCGAGGGTTCAAATGCACTTTTTTGCCTGCGGGCAAAAACCTGCACTAAAAAGTGCTGAAAATCCCTCTCCCTGCATAAAGATTCTTGCTAGAGTCTTCCACCCCCGGTGACGCGCTCGCTTGCTGCGCCCCGTTTGCGGCGCCCAGCTCGTCAGCGACAGGCTTATATAGTTGTTTAACGTCTATTTGCATGGTGATTGCATGCGAACTACGCTTGAATTCCAGGGTTTGCCTGAAGTTATTCTCCAGAAGGCGGTTGACTTCGGGATAGCGCGCTCCAAGACTGACGCGCTTAGGATGGGCATTTTTTCGTTGAACAAGGAATTTCATTTAGTCGAAAACCCTGAGGCCGAACTCGTGGCGCGCAAGCTCGCTGAAGAAGAGAAGGAAATGAAGAAAAACAAAGTCAAGTACTTGAGCGACAAGGAAGCGCTTTCGAAGTACAAGTAAAAGCGCAAAGGTAAGTGCGCGTAACGCGCCGTTTGGGGGGGGAAGTCGTTGGACTTAGCGTCTTACCGCGTTGAATTCAAGCCAGGCTGGGACCGTTACTTCAAAGATTTCGATAAGAGCGTTCAAAAACGCATTATCAAAAAACTCGAGCAAATGAAGCGTCCCTTGCAGGCGAGGGGTTTGCACGCGTCGCGCTTCCGAGTAGAGGAAACCGGCGGTTACCGGATTGCATTTATTCAAGACGACGTAAACCGCGTGAAGCGCATTCACTTCGTTGGAAGTCATCCGCAGTACGAAAAATAGTATTCTGGCAAAGAGTAACCGCGGACTTCAGACTCTAGCTTTTTGCTTGCGTCTTTCCCTGCTCCCTGCACTGCTTTTTCTTTTATTCTCGTTCAAGTAGCCAGGCGCCGAAGCCCAGAACCCAGATTATTATTGGATACGCGACGAGCCGCTCCATTCCGCCGATTCCGAGCCCGAGAAACGCTTGCGCTCCGTAAAGCCCGAGCGCAGCCAACGCCACGACGCCTAAAACTACTGAAAAATAATTGAGGGGGCGTTTTTCGATGCGGCAGGCGGCGATTGCCGCGAGAGCGCCGAAAAAGAAGGCGACGAAAGAAACGAAAGCGTGAACGAATCCCGCGTGCGACGTGAATATTCCGACTCCTGCGGCGCCAAAGCCCGCGAGCGCGACGAGAGCTGGAAAAAGCGCGCAGTCTAAAGCTTTTTTCAGGAAAAACGCAGCTGCAACCGCGAGCGCGCCGAAAATGATTATCGACGCGTTGAATACGAGCGCCGAAGGGCCTACGCCTAACGCGCTTATCGTGTTCGCAGACACGCTGTAGCCGGGGTAAAGCGCTTCCGCAACGACGAGCGCGAACAGGAATTGCGCCGCGCCCACGAACAAGAGCGCGCCCGCCTTTTCTTTGTCGCTCAAAGCGTTCACGAAAAAATAACGCGATCGAACGCTTTAAATACCGCGAATAGTATAAATTCAGACATGTCTGTTGACCTAGGTGTGCTGCAGATGCAGATTTTGTGGCTTCTCGGTAAGGAGCCTAAGCACGGCTACGCTCTGCTCA
>JAZDKN010000039.1:0-13489 GCA_043803065.1 Microcaldota archaeon | reverse complement strand
GTCACGCAGCGCGGAAGCGACGAGCGCGGAAGAATCGTCGTTTTTCTTGGAAAGTTCTGACTCTTCCGCAGCGAGCGCCCGGATTTCGTTTTCCGCGAGAAAGCGCATGGACTGCGACTCCGGAAGCGCGTCGATTGCCGCGAGCACCAACGGCGTAGTCTCGTGTTTGGGCGCAACGACCTGCGAGCCTGTTGGCGTAAAGGCGATTGCGATTGCCTCGTCGAAATTCGCAATCTCGATTACTTGCATTCCCCATTGTCCGCCCAGCCGACGCAAATCGACTCCCGTCTGCACTCCCTGCCCAAGCGGAATCAAGAATATTTTTAGTCCCGCTTCGTGCACCGCCTCGAGTTTTTCCGCGACTCCCCCGACTTTCCCAACGCTACCGTCCTGCGCGATGCTCCCCGTAACCGCCAAGTCGGAGCGCGGTTTTTTGCCCGAGAATTCCGCGTAAGCGAGGAGCGCGAAAGCGATTCCGCCGGACGGGCCGTCGATTATTTCCGCCGAAGCGTGAACGGAATAGAGCAAGGCGTTGCTCTCGAGACTCGCGCCGGCTTTGCGTGCGGCGAGTTTCGCCGCGTTTTCAGCGCTCTGCTGCGTTTCAACGCTCGAGAAAGGCGTAGTGTCAAGGAATACGCCGCTTGAATCAGCGACGAGTCGCGCGCTCGTAGTCGTTATAATCCCTTTTCCCGTCGAATCCATCGCGGGCATGCTTAGCGTCGAGAGCGCGGCGCAGCCGCGCGCGCCGAATGAAAAAAATACGAGAACGACGAAGACGACAACCAAACAAAGTTTTTTAGACAGGAAAACCACCTTTCGAACACATATTTTTTATTTAAGATTTTTTCATATTTCGGGAAATGCTTCAAGACTTCGAGAATTCAAGAATTCAAGACTTCTGCCAAACGCAAATGCGGAGAACGTAATCGCGCTCGCACGGAGCGTTAGCGCAAGCGTTGCCGAGGGATATGCGCAGGGGAACGGTCATGGACGACACCTTGTGCGAGCCGCCTGCCGGCGACTGCGCGTACAAGCACCCGCTGCCTTGACTATTGAAAGCGGTAAACGTTTGAATCTTCGTCGGGTCGCTCATGGACTCGTTGCTTGTAACGCGAGCGTTCACGACCTCTATTGCTTTATACGGGTCAGTCTCGTACGACGGATTCACGATTTCAGCGTAATAATCGTAGCCCGCGAGCACGAGCGGCCTCATAGTCTCCCGCAGCGCGCACCGTAAAGCCTGCTTTCCTGGAGCTGAAACGCCTGGCGTTGTCGGGTTCGGCTTGTCCGGATCGGACCAAAAACGGTCGTCTAAACGCGGAAGCGGGGAACCTGGAGCCGGTTTAGGATTGTTTTGGTTGTCACTCAAGTCCTTCTTCACCAAGTCGAGCACGGTGACTGAACCAGTGTAGTCAGCAAACTGCCTGCATCCAAGCGTTCCATGGTTGAGCGGCGGATTCGTCAAGTAAGCCGCGCCGATGTCGTCAGCGTCGCCGCTGCTCGCTATTCCGGCGACTTGCTGCAAATTGATGTAGTAAAGCGATTTCACCGCGCTCTGGAGATAATTGATTTCGTAAAACGAGTACAAAGCGTTGTCCAAGCTGTCCCCGTAAGTCGTTATCGTAGAGTAAACGAGAGCGCAAGAAAAGCCGACCATGAGAAGAAAAGTGATTCCGTCAAAAATCGCTGCCTGCGCCCTGCTTCGCCTAACGCGTTTTCCGCCGAGCGCGCCCGCGCCTGCTGCGCTAAAGTTTTTCAATCTCATGATTTTCGCCAAACTATTATGTTCATCAAGCCGTGCCCGAACGTTGGGCTGCCGCTGTCTGGACACGGAACCGCGATTGGATAGTTGAAGACAATCGCGTAAGATTCCTTAGCGGGAATAAAAGATTCTCCGTGCAGCAACGCAACATCCGGATTGTTGGTGTACGCGCGCCACGTACGACCAGCCGGCTCGTTTTCGTCGCTTCGGTCATAATAATAAGGGCTCAAGGGATCGTAAGGATCGTTAGTAAAGGTTATTTCCCCGCAGTAACGCTTGACGGTAAGCAGTACGTAGACGCTGTTGGCGTCCGCCGCTTTTTTGAGAGCAGTAGCTTTGTCTATGAGCGTTGTTTCGGTGACGAAGCCCTTGTCGGTAACGATGTAAGAAAGCGAAACAGCCGCCTTGCGGATATCGAGGTAAGCGTTTTTCTCGGCTGAAAGGTTGCCCGCGAACGCTATAGTTCCGAAGAAAAGCAGTACGCCAGCTACTATCGGGAAAATGCTGGGAATATCGTCGCCCAACGGTCCGACGAAGCCGCGACGCGGAAAATGGGCAAGGCAAGCGAAACTTTTTCTCGAATTAATTTTCAAATTCAAGCACCCAAATAATCGTCAGGACAACTAGCCCCGGCAAAGTTTCCACTCGCGGGGTCACGATTCCCCCACCCGCAGCACTTCGCGATAACGTCTGTTTCAAAGTTCCAGCAGGTGGCGGGATTCTCGTTTTTGCAGTCCTCGATGAACAAGTGCTTCTCGAAGGTCCAACTCTTCGTGGAACATTTCAAGATTATCAAGTAGAGCGAAGGCGAAGCGCCGTAAAGCTTTGACGGCTCAGCAGTCAGCTCAACAACTGCACCTTGAGACGTAGTTCTAGGCGTTATCTTTATATTTTGAGGCGAACCTTTGAAGTGAATCTTGTAGTCTGAAGGTACTAGCAGCGATGAACCCGAATCGCAGTTTGTCGAAGCCGCCTTCGCTTCGATCACGAGCGTCTGCTGGTAATCCTGAGTGCCGCGCGTTCCTTTTTCGCGCCAAGTCACGGTCAAATTGTAGCGCTGGAAATCCTCGCGTCCCGTGGAAAGAACGCGCTCGAGCGGAATAACTTTCCGCTCGTCCTCTATGGGCGCGGAAACCACTCCCACGACTTGACTGCGGACGTTTTGCACGAGGCTTTCAGCGAGCGCTTCGCACAACCCGCTCTTCTCTTTAGCGCTCAAGCCAACGAGGACAAGCGCGAGCGCGAGAATAAAGAAAACCATAGCCATCTTCGTCAACATCCACAGCGCAATCTGCGCTTTCGAACTGCCGCTGCGCCGCGAAATTTTTTTCCTAGGGCAAGCCACTTCAAACCACGTTTAACGCAACGCTGCCGCTCAATAAAAAACCGAGTTTTGCGCGGCAGTAAGCTGTTTCGGACGAGAACAACGCGGCAAGATTTATTGCCGTTGCTGGTTTAGGTTGAGTTGGTTCCACTTGTCGGGAGTGAAAGCGCAAACGTTTATTATTTTGGGTTCGGTTGCACTCTTACTGCTGGAAACGAACCTTAAAATGAAAGTGTTTCCGCTCTGCGGTCTGCTCAGCGAGTAATAATGCGCGAAATCAGGGTTGTCCACGAAATGAATGCGGCCCTGGCAGGCGGTACAACTCTCTCCACCGCCAGTCGGACAAGGGCAATTATTGAAGTTGTCTTCGCTACCGCCGCCAGAGCACGCGGAATCATCTCCGTCCCAAGCCAAGCTGATCTGCCCACTCGTCTGGACGCAGGTAATAGCGTCAGTAAGCGTGGAGTACGTTCCGTCAGAACCGTAACTCAACGGAATCAATTGCCAGCAACCCCCGTATTGTCCCGGGCAAAGCCGACAGTATTCCGGCTTGGAAAAGTAAGCGAATTGAACCGCCTTGATGTTGTAGTTTCCGCAGCGCGGAAAATCTATTGTTTCAATGCGCGTCGTTGGAGGTGAACTAATCGCAATCGAAACCAAAGCGTTCTGCACGCGGCTCATCGTAGTCTTTATTCTCGCCACGCACTGCTGTTCCTGCATGCTGTTCCAGACGTTGAGCGCGAGAGCCATGCTCATCGTGAGAATTATCACGGCGACGAACAATTCTATGGGCGCCTCGACTTGCGATTTGCGAAAGCGAATCCTCAAAACAACACCGCTCACTCGAAACTAAACGAAACTAAAAGAAATGAAACTCCAAGCTCAACGAAAAAAATTTCGGGAAACCAAAATCAACGAGTTAAATCAAGGTAACACTCAAATCAAGAAATCAAAAGCATCTTGACGAGCAGGGAAGCGCTTTTCGCGATGCCGCCCGCCTCGCCGAGATTCTCTTCCGCGCTTATCGCCGACTGCCTGAACAACGGCTTCACTAGCGTGATTATGAGCACCGCCGCGATTATCATGACGATTAGCAAGTAAATCGGCGTCCAACCCTGCCCCTTCCTCAAAGCCATAAACAAGTTACCCCCGCGCCAATTTAAAACCGTTGCTTAACCGTTACCTATTCCGCATCCTTGCATTTGTTCCGCTTAATTTGCCTACTCCAGAAACTCGACTGCATCGACGATTCCGTCCCCGTCCTCGTCGAAACCCTGAACGACTTTCGCGATTACGCCCCTATCAAAAAGATTGCCTTCCTCAACGCGCCGCGATTCCTTAACGAGCGCGAGAACCGCGACTCGCGTAGCAATGTGATTGCTTCCCGCGATAACGAAAATTTTTCGCCCGCGGCCGAGCGGACTGTCCGCGATTTCCAAGAAGCCAACGTTCTCGCCGTACTTGCGGCCGCTCAACCGCGATTCTACGCCGAACGTCTTCTCCTCGAAACGCACGGGCAGCGAAGCGTTTACTTCCTCGACGAGCGTGTTCACGCGCGGCCCCCCCAGCAAAAACAGGTTGCGCTTGCGGTCAGCCTCGCGCACTTCCGTGTCGAGTAGAAACAACGGGTAATCGAACGTCGCGAAGCCTCCGAGCCACGCGCCGAGCTCGACAGCGCAGTATTCGCTTCCTCGCCCGCGGAATTTCCCGTGCGCGTCAGGGCTCCCGAGCACGAGCTTCGCGTCGATTCTCCCGCCGCTCAAAAACGGCGAGAGGAAGGACGGTGGGCGGCCCAAGGGATGATGCAAAGGACGCCAACTCGCGTTGACGACGAGCGACAAGGCATCGCTCGCAGCGCGGAAACGCTTTTCTTTTCCTCTCAAAGCATTCTCCGCGCGTTCCCTCGCGCTTCCCTCGGGCCGTAGGAGCCCTGCTTGCGACAGAATTCGGAAGTGGTAGTATACGGTCTGCACTTGCAGCTTCAGCTCGCGCGCGACTTGCGCCGGGTATTTCGCCTCGCTCCCCAAGCACTCGAGTATGCGAAAGCGGTCGGGCGAAAGCGCGGCGAGCGACTCCGCCGGCAAAATAAGCGAGTCAAGCGATTTTTGGGCGAGAACGAGTTTCGCGGAGGGCTTCGCCTCCTCCACGCTTTTCGCTGGCTTCGAAGTCATTTTTAATCATTTAATGCAACAATAACCGGATTTTTAATACTTTGCTTTGATTTTATCAAAATGTTTATTAAACTATAATAATACTATTAAAAGGAGATTAGGGGGGTTTAAAAACCCTAGCCGAGAAAACCTATTTTCGCAAGCTAGGATTTAGCTTCTTCGATATAAGCGAAAAACAAACAAGCGAAAAAACAAAACAAAAACAACAAAAAAGCAAAACAAAAAACAAAATTAGCGGTTGATGCGTATTGTGCGGAATAATCGGTTACGCTGGACAACGCGAGGCTGCACCTCTCGTGCTCGACGGGCTGAAGCAGCTTGAATACCGCGGTTACGACAGTTGGGGGATCGCCTGCGTCAGCGATTCCGGAAAAGCTGGGATAATAAAGAAAACCGGAAAAATAGGCTGCGTCAGCGAAGGCGATGTTTCTGCGCTGCGCGGAAGCGTAAGCATAGGGCACTGCCTGCATTCAGACACGCTTATTCAGTTGGCTGACGGAAGCATCGTAAAGGCTTGCGAACTGCCTGACGCGATGAACGTCTTGTCGTTAAATGCTGAAAAACTTGGTTTTGAAGAAAAAAAAGCATCAAGTTTTTCGCACGATGCGCCGCCAGAACTCGTTTTCCTGAGGTCGGCGTCGTTTTCGGTAAAGTGCACGCCACAGCATAAAATGTTTATTTTTGAAGATGGAAAAATAGTCGAAAAGAAAGCAGGAGACATCAAACGCGGAGACTTGCTGGTCTGCATCAACACTATTAAAGTGAAAGGCGAAGAACAGGCGCTGGACGGTGTTAACGCCAAGAGGTACTACGCGGTTTCCAGAGAAGCTTCAGAGCACATTAAGATGCAGCTACGCAAAAAAAAGTTGAGCACGACTCAAGCAGCTGCTTTGAGCGGGACGAGCGAAAGCGTTGTGGAACACGCGATTCGCCGCGACAGGAACTTGCGCGAAGACTTCTTGAACGCGCTCGCGCTGACGCTCGAGTTGGACAAAAATTTGTTTCACTCCGTTGATTCGATTCACGGAAAATTCGTCGAACTCCCAACTAAAACGAGTTACGAATTAATGCAGTTTTTAGGTTACATGATTGGCGATGGGACCGTAGGAAAAAGAGGCGTTCGCTTCAAAGACGCAAATGAAGCACTTTTGGCGAAATACGAAAAATTGGGGCGAGAATTGTTCGGGATAAAAGGCAGAAGCGTCAAGATTCCCGAAGCCAACGCGTTCCTCCTGGAATTAAACAGCCTGGCTTTGTGCCAGTGGCTTGAAAAAAATTTCTTGAAAGCGTGCTTGAAAGGACGGAAAAAAAGCGTTCCCGAAATAGTCGGTAAAACCACCGAAAAGGAAGTGGCAGGCTTCTTGAGGGGTTTATTCGACGCTGAGGGCTGCGTGAACCTGAAATCCAGGCAGGTCATCCTGCGGATGAACAACGAGGAAATCGTGCGCACGATTCAAATGCTGCTGCTCCGCTTCTCGATAATCTCTTCCTTCTCGGAACGCCAAACAAAGTGGGGGACTACTTTCGGCGTTTCCTTGAACAACAAGGAAGCTGTCAAGAAATTCATGGAAGAAATAGGCTTCAATTCGGAAGAAAAAAACTTCAAGGCAAACAAACTGTTGGATGCGCTGAAAGGAAGTCCTTGCATGAGCTTTAAAACCCCGTTCTACAAGAAAGAACTGCGGACGTCATCGCTTTGGGAACTACCGGAACTACCAGCAAAAATCCGAAAGGCGATTCACGGAAACGGTCTGCTGCGAAACGATACTGCGGAAAAACTAGTTTATGTCGCAAAAGCAAGCGGCGCCAACAACGCAGCCGTAAGCCAACTTGAAGCTTACCTCGAATCGCAAGTTTTTTTCCAGAGAGTGGTCGAAGCACGGATAATCGCGTCGGACACCAAAACCGTTTTCGACTTAAGCGTCCCCGGTCCCGAAAACTTCGTCGCCAACGGCTTGTTGTCGCATAATTCGCGTTGGGCAACGCACGGGCTCGTCACGAAGGAAAACGCGCACCCGCACGCTTGCTGCAACGGCGAAATATTCGTGGTCCACAACGGAATCATCGAGAACTACGCGGAAATACGCGCGGAACTCAAGAAGAAAGGCCACCGGTTCGCTTCGCAGACCGATACCGAAGTGATTCCGCACTTGATAGAGGAATTCCTGCGCTCGAAAGGCGCGAGCCTCGAGCAAGCCTCGCTCGCCGCCGCGCGCAAACTTCGCGGCGCTTTCGCTCTCGCGATCGCGAGCAGCCGCGAGCCGAACACACTCATCGGAATAAAGAAGGACAGCCCCCTCGTCGTCGGACTCGGCGAAAGCAGGACGGCAGACAAAAGCAAGGAAAGCAAAGGCAAAAGTAAAAATGTTGATGATCTGAGGGAAGAGATTTTCATAGCCAGCGACGTGCTCGCCTTCCTCAAGCACACGAAACGCGCCGTCTTCCTCAACGACGGCGAAGCCGTGATTGCCAAGCGCGATGCGGGCGCTGGCGACGGATGGCGCGCCGAATTCAAGGACTTCGAAGGGCGTGCAATTCAAAAGCAGGTTTCGCTCGTAAAATGGGATGCATCTCAGGCGAGCCGCGAGGGCTTTGACCACTTCATGATAAAAGAGATTCTCGAACAACCGCGCGCGCTGCGCGACGCAGCAAGGCAGGACGAACAAGAACTGAAGGAGTTCGCCGCCGAACTCAAGCGGGCGCAACGCGTCGTCTGCGTCGCGTGCGGAACAGCTCGCCACGCGGCGGTAATCGGCCAGCACTTGATTTCGCGCTTAACCGGCAAACGCATGGAAGTAATAATCGCGAGCGAAGCGGCGTATTTCGCCGACTGGCTTGACGACAAGTGCGTGCTGCTCTGCGTTTCGCAAAGCGGGGAGACGGCTGACGTTATAGAAGTCGTTCGGCGCGCGAAAGCGCGCGGCGCGCGCGTACTGAGTATCGTCAACGCCGTAGACAGCAGCCTCGCGCGGCTCAGCGACCGAACGCTGTTCATCAACTGCGGTCCAGAAATAGCCGTCGCAGCGACGAAATCCTTCAGCAACCAGCTCGCGTTATTCTACTTAATCGCGTTCGCGATGGCCGGCCGCGCCGCGGAAGGCGCGCAGCGCGTGCGCGAGGCGGCGGACCTAGTCGAAAAAATCATTCGCGAAAACGACGCGAAGGCGCGCGAACTCGCGCTCAAGCTGACGCAGCGTGAGAGCGTTTACTTCATCGGCCGTGGAGTCAATTTTCCAGTCGCGCTGGAAGGCGCGCTCAAACTCAAAGAGATTTCCTACATTCACGCTGAAGGCATGCCTGCGGGCGAACTCAAGCACGGTACGCTCGCGCTGATTTCGCAGGGAACTCCCGTGGTTCTCCTGAACCCGAAGGATTACACGCACGAAGACACGCTCAACAATGGACGTGAAGCTAAAGCGCGAGGAGCGAAACTCATAGGAGTGAGTGACGAAAAAAACGCCGACTACGACGAATTCATCCGCATTCCAAAGCTCGACGGCAGTCCTGACGCGGAATTGTTTTACCCGCTGCTTGAGGCAGTCCCACTGCAGCTACTCGCGTATTACTGTTCGGTTGCGCGCGGCCACGATCCCGACCACCCAAAAAACCTTGCAAAGTCAGTCACTGTTCGGTAGGGGGGAGACAAAACGATAAAAAAGAGTTGAAGAACCTCGAAAAAAAGAAGGTGGACGAAAAATGAACGATTACTTGATTCTCGCCGCGGGGCAAGGGAAGAGGCTTTGGCCCATTACGGCCGACATTCCCAAAGCCATGATTCGCGTGCTGAAAAAACCTTTGCTCGAGTGGATGATTGAAGGCGTTCTTCCCGACGCGCGGCGCATTGCAATCGTCGTCGGCTACAAGCGCGGCGCAATAGAAAACTATTTCGCTGCGAAGCCTTACGCCGACAAAATCGTTTTCATCGAGCAGCGCGAACAACGCGGAACCGGGCACGCGGTCCTGCAAGCGCGCGATGCGCTGCGAAGCGCAGACAGCTTCATAATCGGCAGCGGCGACCACTTCTTCCACCCGAGCTTCTACGAAGCGGTTCGCAGCGAGGCGGCGAAAGGAAAACATTTTTTCACGGCTAAACAAGTCGAAGACGTCAGTGGCTTGGGCGTTTGGAAAACGGACTCGAACGGAAAACCAACGGCGATCGCGGAGAAAGCTGGCCGCGGGCCGGGATTGGCGAATTTGAATTGGGCTCGCGTGCCGAACGAGTTTTTTTCGATACTCGAGAGCGTGCGCGAGTCGCCGAGAGGCGAAATCGAGCTCACGGACGCTTACGCTGAATTCGCTCGGCGCGGCGGCGCCTCGCTCTTGCGGTTCGACGGTTTTTGGAGCGGAATAGAGTTTTACTATCATTACCTCGATGCGAACGCGTTCGCGCTGCGCGAACTAATGCGGCCGGGAATCGAAGGCGAAATCGAAGACGGAGCTGTGCTCAAGGGAAAAATCTTCGTCGGGAAAGGCACGAAGGTGCGCGCGACGACGCGAGTTGAAGGTCCCGCGTTTATAGGCGAAAACTGTGTTATCGGGCCGCACGCATTCCTTCGCGGCGGCACGACGATCGAAGACCACTGTCACGTTGGCTCGAGCGAAATAAAGAACAGCATTGTCATGAGCTACTCTAACGCGCCGCACTACACGTACGTCGGCGACTCCGTGATTTGCGAAGACGTTAATCTCGGAGCAGGAACTACGACGGCGAATTTGCGTTTCGACGACGCGCCCATTCCGGTTTTCGACCCGAAGAGCGGCGAGAAAATCAGTTCGGGGAGACGCAAGCTCGGTTGCGTAATCGGCGCTCAAACGCGCGTGGGAATCAACGCGTCGATAAACTGCGGCGTCGCCATAGGCCGCAAATGCAGAATCTACCCGCACACGCTCGTAAAAACGAATCTGCCGGACGAAAGCGTTTGCATGGGCGCGGAATACTCCGCAGAGGAACGCGGTTTGGCTGAAGAAAAAAGAACGAAAAAACAGTAACAGAAAGATAACCACGAAAATGAGTCGGAGGCGTTTTTTCGCTTGTTCAAGGGATACGACGTCAGGGGAATTTACGGCGCTGAAATCGACGAAAACAAGTTCTTCGTCTTAGGCAAGGCGCTCGGCCGCTTGGGCGGAGAACTCGCGCTGGGAATGGATTACCGTCGGCACAACGAGACGCTTGCCGCGGCGCTCGCCTCGGGCTTCGGCGGAAAAACGGTTTTCCTCGGGCGGGCGACTACGCCGTGCGTCGCCTTCTGCTCGCGCAAGCTCGGAGCGTCCGTTACCGCGTCGCACAATCCGCCGGAATATTCGGGAATGAAGCCTTTCCGCGACAAGCGTTGTTTTTACGGAGAGGAACTCGCGCAACTCAAGACGTATTACGCGCAAGAAGAAAACGGCAGCGGCGTGAAAGGAAAAACCCTGAAGCCGCCGCTCCGCGAAAAAAAATATTGAAGGAAAACGCGGACGAAAAAAAGGAATATATCGCGTCGCTCCCGCAAATGGAAAAAGGGGTTTACGATTTGGGCGGCGGGGCGGCGTGCGCTTTCAAGAAAATTTTTCCGAAAACGATTTTCGCGGAACCCGACCCGTTGTTTTCCAAGCGCGCGCCGGAACCCAAGGACGAAACCCTCGGCGCGCTGAAAAGCGAGACGCTCAAGCGCGGGTGCATCGGATTCGCTTTCGACGGTGATGCGGACCGAGTCGTCGCGGTCGACAAAGGCAGGACGATAGACAGCGGCGCGCTCGGCGCTTTTTACGCCTCGCGCTTTCTGAAACGCGGCGACGTCGTCGCGTTGACCATCGACGTTTCGGACGAGGTGTGCGAGTGGTTCGCGAACAACGGCTTTAAAACAGAGTCTTCGGCGGTCGGCGACATCAACGTCACGCGCAAAGCCGGCGAATCGCGCGCCGCGTTCAGCATGGAGCGCAGCGGGCATTACGCCGTCACGAAGCACTTGCTTTACTCGGACGGCGTTTACTTCGCTGCAGCGCTCTCGAGCGTCAAGCCAGGCGAGATAACGAAATTCGCGCTCCAGTTCAAGCACGAAACCGCGACAGAAAAAATAGGAGGCAGAATTAATTTCCGGGATTTGGAAAAACTCTTTCGAGCCAAGAATCCCGCCGCGCTGGAAACCGTAGACGGAATCAAAGCGCGTTTCGACGATTACTGCGTGCTCGTGCGCGCCAGCCAAACCGAGCCAATAGTGCGAGTCAGCGTCGAGGCGGCGGACGCTAAGAAAGCATCTAAAGCTCTCGCGGCAACAGTCGCGCTCGCGAGGAAAGCCTTAGTGCAAAACGCGCAAAGTTCGTAAGGCAAGCAAAGCGCGTAAAACACGCGAAGCTCGTGACGCGCGCGAACAACAAATCGCCGTAACTCTCCGAACCCCACTTTTTTAAGCAACGGGCGGCTTAAAATCTGCGATAGCATTATGGCAAAAAGAAAACGCTTGCTCGTGCTGAGCGTGGACGTAGACAACGACTTCGGCGAAAAAGCGCGAGTGCACGGCCCCATAATCGGCAAAAAAGCTAATATCGACGCGGCGACGAAGCTCGCACTTTCAGACCCTGCGGACACGGACAGCAACACGGTGTTCGAAGCGGTGCGCGTTTACGACGAATTGCGCGAGAAAGGCGAAGCCGAAATAGTTACGCTAACCGGCGACGCGCGCCTCGGCTACGCCGCAGATTCAAGCATAGCGAGGCAGCTCGAGAGCGTGCTGAGCGAGTTCCATCCCGAAGGGTGCGTGTTCGTGAGCGACGGCGCGAGCGACGAGCGCGTCCTGCCGCTCGTCCAGTCGCGAGTGAAAATCGACGGCGTGCGCACGCTAACCATGAAGCAGACTAAGGAACTCGAAAAAACCTACTTCGTGATTCTCGACAAGCTCAAGGAACCGCACTTCGCGCGAATAGTTTTCGGCATTCCCGGGCTCGCGCTACTCCTCTTCGCTTTCTCGGAATTCATCGGCGTCCGCCTATTCGTAGGCTTGCTCGGCGCTTACCTCGTCTTCAAGGGACTCGGCATCGAGGAACGCCTGCTCAAGCGCGTTTCGCTCGCGAGCTATTCCTCTTTCGAGAACATCTCTTTCGTATTTTACTTCGCGGCGATTCCGCTGGTCGCCGTCTCGCTTTGGATGGCTGCAACGCACGTCATCGCAGTGCAGTACGCTGGCGAAACGAGCGTCGCGAAACTCGCCGCGTGGTTAATCAAAGACGTTCTGCTCCTGCTGCCGATCGCGCTTCTCCTCGTCGTGGCGGGCAACGTGCTTCAAGCGCTCACTGAAGAAAAAAACTTTCTTTTGCCCAAGCAAGTCGTTTACGGCGGCTCGATTTTCCTTTTCTGGCTGGTTTTCAACAACGCTGCCGACTGGATTCTCGGAAGCATCGCGTTCTCCGACTTTTTCTACTCGCTCCTCCTCGGAGTCGTCGCGATGTTTCTCGTAATCTACTTGTCGCGCGAGTTCAAGAAAGGCATCGTTTCCCGACTGCACTTGGAAGGCAAGGAAGCTTACACGGAAATCGGGGGGCTCATCGGGAAAGTCGTTGGCGTGGACAAAAAGAAGGACGCGTTCATCGTTCAAACGACCGCTGGACAAAAAATCGATTTGGACTTCGACCACGTGGCGAACATAGGGGAAAAAATAATAATAAAATATTAGATATTCTCGGAAAAAAAAGAAAAAGGAAATCGCGTTTTTGGCGGGATCGCGGAAGGCGTAGTTGCGTAAGGCGGGATTGCAGAATGAATGAAGATTATCTCGAATTGCTCGCGGAGTACGCGGCGCGGCAGATGGAAGCTAAAATCGAGAAAACCGTCAACGCGCCGAGAGTCGAGCAAGCCAGGAAAGTCAAGCAGGAAAAGCGCGTCGGCGCGCGCGCGGGCGAAATAGTGAAGAGCGCGAGGCGCAGCGCGGCGGTGCACGACGCTTACAGGCACGCTTTGCTGCTCGCGCTCGGGGGGAGGAGCGCCGCGCAATTAACCGCTTCGGAAGAAAATTAAGCGAGTTAGAAAAGGTATAGCGAAAATTCTTGTGCAAAGTAATTTAATAGTCTTTAAACAAACAAATTAGTGGCGATACTAAATGCCTGGCCCTAAGCCGATGGAGAGAAAAAAAGCGTTTTCAGACTTTGCCGTTTACGCCATTACCAAAACACTTGTTGACAACACTGGCAAAACTCCTTGGGAGCACTCAAAAATTAAATTCGAGTACGAAAAAACATTGGCGGGTCAAACAAGGCATT
>JAZDKN010000038.1:0-2993 GCA_043803065.1 Microcaldota archaeon | reverse complement strand
CTTCGTTGCTCACGCTTTGCGGCGGCGCGCTTTTGCTGCTCGCAGACTCCGGTTCACTGTTCTCGCGCAACGAAACTTCGCTCGCTTTAAAGGCTTCGCACAAGCAATTTAAAGCGGCGTGAAATAGTGTTTGCGTGATTTCGTGAAATTCGTTGTTGCGCAAAAGAAGCAAAGGAAAGGCGGGATTCCTTACGCGGCGCTAACGATTTTCGCGATAGCTCTAGTGATTGCCGCTACGCTTTACGTCAGCTTCGGTCCGCGCCCCGCGCCGCAAAACAACGCGTCGCAAGCAACGGTTTCGCCGTCCGCAGCGCCTTCGCCGTCTCTTTCTCCTTCAACCGCGCCTGGCTCGAGCCCCGCTCCGTCGCCTTCCCCAAGCCCGTCGCCGAGTCCATCGCCTTCCCCGACTTTAGGCGGTTGGCCTTCGGTGCCTGCCGCCGAGTGCTCGACTGAAGGCTGTTTGTCGGAAAAACCGTATTACTGCACTGGCGGACGCAAAATCAGTTATTGCACGAAATGCGGTTGTCCTACGAGTTTTGTTTGCGGTTTGGGTTCCAGAGTCGGACAGTGCGAATGCCTTAACGCTACGCTGATAATAGCGAACTGCACTGAATACGGTCCGGGAGGCAATTGGACTACGATTCTTCCTTCCCCGAGTCCGTCGCCGATCCCGACGCCTCCGCCTTGCAACGCCTCGCATTACGCTGCAATTTACGGCAACGCTACTCCTTCCGACTATTATTTTCGCGGCAATGTGAGTTACGCTTACAACTATGTTTTCGGGCACAATCTCACTTGGACTCATCCGGACTATTATTTGTGGATTGGCACCGACGCGAATAACGAGCAAAACATCGTCTCCGTTTCCAAGGGCTACTACCACGGCTGGGCTGAACAAGACGTCGTAACGCAGATTCTCGCAAACCAGTCGAAGTGCTACAAGACTATAGTCTCTTACTCGCAATCGGCGACTCCGCCGTGGAATTACGTGTTCAAGCAAAACTGCTGGAATTGGACGTTCATAGTTCAAGCGGAAATCAAGAACATACTGCTAGGCTCTCCGACGGAAAACTCCGGTTCCGCTTTCGCGGCGCGCGTCGCCGACATCTGCCCGCCGTGAACGCGGAACAAACCAAAAAAATTCCAAAACTACAAAAACCCGGAAATCCAGAACTACAAAAACTCAAACTCCAAAATTTTTTGTGAAAGAGGCGGCGCATTAGTGTGGATAGCGAAATTCAAGGTTTGGCACGCTGATTCGGCGGCAGTCGACGCGAGTCGCGAATTCCCCGAATCACAATTCCTCACCTACTATCTCAACAATTACGACAAGAACAGCACGACGTTCATCAACAAAGTCGCGATTACCATGGGCCCGCGCAAGAGCGAACTCATCCGCCGCCTCGCTGAAGACCCGCGACTCGTCTCTTTCAAAATGGAGGGAGCGCAGTTGTTTTACACGCTGCGCGCGAAAGACGCGTTCCACGAACTCCTCTTCGACCGAACGATTTTTTTTACGAAACCAATTCTCGTGCGCAACGGCTTCGAGTACTGGACGGTCGCCAGCTGGAACAAAGCCGATTTGACCGCGTTGTACGAGCGAGTGAAATCGCTGGAAAAACAAAAGAAGGCGCTCATTGAAATGACTGAAATCAAGGAAGAACAACTCGACTTGTTTCTCCCGAACGTTCTCTCGCGACTCACCGACAAGCAGCGCGACGCACTCGCTGCAGCCGTCCGAGAAGGTTATTACGAGTACCCGCGCAAGACTAGTCTCGAAAAACTCGCGAAGCGCCTCGGCGTGCCGCGCACCACGCTTCAAAGCCATTTGCGGAAAGCCGAGCGCGCGCTAGTGCCAGCAGTCGCGAGCGAAGTCATCGTTTGAACGTTGTTTGAGCACTACTCGCCGCTGGACTATTCGCAATTCCTCCCACAGCCCGTGCCACCGGTGCGCTTGAAAACCCAAAATCCTAAAACCTGAAAAAACCCTAAAAAACAGGGTAAAGTAGGCAAGCGCCTACTAAAACCGTTAATACGAGTGTAACTAATTTTTAATATACACTTTAGCGTGGTAACAAGTTTGTGGGATTGCGGAAGAGGTAATTTGTTTGGAAGCAGTGGATTGGTTGATTGTCGCTGGAGTCATAGCTATCGTCGTAATCGCGTGGAGCTTGCTGCGCGACCAAACCGTTAGAAGCGCGCCGCAAGTGCAGACTAAGTTTGAAATGCCTAGAACCTACCCGTAAGCCGTGAGCCGTGAGCTCGCGTCGTTGAAACCGGTTTAAACCGTTTTTTAAGTGCCGCGGCGTTTAAGTTTCTCGCATTTCTCGCGATTGAAAGCTGAAAGCGTAAAAATTCAAGAGAGGGTTTAAGAGTGGGCGAAGGAGTGGGCGAAAGCGAAAGCGTTGTTTCCGGCAGGTGGTCGTGCCTCCAGCGACGCGTCGGCGGCTACAGTCCTTTCCCCGTTTACCTCGTGCTCGAGTGCATGACTGAAAACATCGGCGGCGTCAGCGGCGCTCGCCTCAAAACCGCGAGCATTTTTTTTCAAGGCGAAAAAGTCTTTTTTTACGCGAAGTCTGCCGACGAGTTCGATTCGCGCACGCAAGACGAAGTCGAGGCGCAGCACAGAATGCTCGCCGCGCTTGACGCTGACGCAGCGTACCCGCAGCGTTGCCTCCAGCGTTTTGAAGCGAAATCACGCGAATTCCTGAAGTTCTGCGCGTCGTTCGCAGGCGCGGCGTCGGCGTCGTTTTCCGACAGCGAAATCCGCGAGGCGCACGCCCGCTACTCGCGCTATTACCGCGATTTGAGTTTCGACGGCGAACCAGTCGCTTTCATGCTGCAGGAACCGCTGGCGAATAAAATCGAAGCGATAGTCAAAGCAAAAATTTCGAAATGCGGGTTGAAGGAAAAACCTGGCGACGTGATGATTGCTTTGTCTACTCCCGACGCACCTTCGTTCGTCAAGCGCGAGGAACTCGACTTGCTCGCCG
>JAZDKN010000037.1:0-8782 GCA_043803065.1 Microcaldota archaeon | reverse complement strand
GGTGATTACTCTTGGTTTCAAAGCGTAGAAAATTTATTGCGGCAAACTAACGTCGCGCCGGAGTACGACAAGCTGCACGCTTTGTTTCCAAACAAGTCTGTGGACCACCGCAAAGCAGCCGTGCTTTACTTCATCAACTCGCGGTTGAGGTCAACGCTTCCACTCAAACGGTATTCCGAAATCGATAAAGCAACCGGTTCCGCCGCAAGCCGCATTCCGCTTCGCGTGCTGCTCTCGATTCTCGATGGCGGCGCTGATTCGCGGGCTTTACGACGCGGGCTGCAGCGCCCGCAGTTGAAACCGCACGCCGAAGCGGTTACCGACATTTTGAATTTGCTTGATTCCGCGACGCAGGCGATGGCGGCCGCAGCGCAACCGAAAAAAATTAAAATAAAAACGCGGCCGCAGTCGGAAGAGCGAGTTTTGGGTTCCGCTCCCAATTTCGTGAAAATCTTTTCTTCCGAACGCAAAATCTTTTCCGTAAAACAAAAGACGAGCTGGTTAGCCGAAGAAATCGATAACGCGTGCGGCTCGAATTTGCCTAATGGAATAACGCCAGTCGACGTCGCCTGGTTTTTGCGCGCCTTCATGCCTTCCGGAGAAGGAAGACTGATTACGGTTAATACGAGCGACACTGAAATAAAATTGAGGAGCCGTTCACAGCTCGGTAGCGAAAAGTGGCGTTCGGTAATTCGTTTTGCGATTAAGGAGGGCATAGTGCGCGAAGCGGTGCATCCGGGTCCGCATCCTAAATTCGGGCTGGTTACGAGCGCGTTTAGTCAAAAACTAACGCCGCTCGGACGCACGCTATTAGGCTTGACTTCAGAGTGGCTTCGAAAACACTGAATCCGAACCGAAATTTGTCGGCGTTTTCACTTTTTCGCGGTTGCGGCGGCGGTCGCGACGTTCTTGCGGTCGAGTTCCTCTTTGTCCCACGCTTCCATGTCGCGCCGAATCAGTTCGCGAATAAAGTCCTGCACGCTCGGAAACTTCCGATTCTTTACGGCGTGATCCTCAAGGCGCCAATCACCGGGAACAGTCACGAGATAAGATTCGGATTCAGGCAAACGGCAACTCCCCCCTCAACGGTTTTTCAAGCCACCCAATTTTTTTGTTCGCTTTTTTTCGTTTAAGCCAAGCGGAAAAACTGCGGCGCGCCGTTTTCATCCCACTCTTCCGACGCGTTCGCGCGCTTGGATGCTGCTGTCAAACCCTACGAAAACCGAATATTTAAACATATGCTTTTCGATTTCAAACGATTTTACCAGTTTTTGCAGGTTTTTTTTCGCTGGAACCATCGTTCCGCTAATCCAGGTATATTAGAAAAGCTTTTAAATCCTTTGCGAGTGGTTATTGCGCCGTTTTTTTCTTAAAAACGCTGAAAAGAAAAAGCGAGCGATTAAAAAACAAAAAATCAAGAGGCGGTGCAAATGGAAGACATCGTGAAGAGCGCTCTCGGCGGCGGAAAACGCGCTGCAGCAGGCGACGACTTGGAGGAAATAAAAATTCGCGTCATAGGCGTCGGAGGCGGCGGCAACAACACGATAAACCGTTTGTGCCGTTTGGGCGTGAAAGGCGCTGAACTCATCGCGCTGAACGCCGATCGCCAGCATTTAAACATGATTGACGAGAGCGTAACGAAAATGCTCATCGGAAAAAGCGTGACGAAAGGATTAGGTGCAGGCGGTTTTCCGGAAGTGGGCGCGAAGTGCGCTGAAGTCGACAGGCCCGCACTCGAGAAAGCGTTGAGCGGCTCGCACCTCGTGTTCTTGTGCGCAGGAATGGGCGGAGGTACGGGAACAGGCGCTTCGCCGGTCATCGCGCAAATCGCGAAAGACGCTGGCGCAATCGTCGTAGCAATGGTTACTTACCCGTTCGCGCTCGAACGCGCGCGCGTCAACAAGGCGGACGACGGAATCGCGCGCTTGCGCGAAGTGGCGGACAGCGTCATCATCCTCGACAACAACAGGCTCGTGCAAATCGTGCCGAACCTGCCCATGAACCAGGCGTTCCTCGTTGCGGACGAGATTCTCGCGAAAGCCATCGGAGGACTCGTTTTCACGATAACGCAGCCCTCGCTCGTCAACATCGATTTCGCTGACGTGCGAAGCATAATGGGACACGGCGACGTCGGAATGATTGCGGTCGGCAGCGGCAAGGGCCCGAACAAGGTTGACGACGCTGTTGACGGAGTAATGAAGAACCGTTTGCTCGACGTTGATTTCGCTGGAGCGAAAGGCGCTCTCATCCACATAGCGGGCGGCGCGGACCTCACGCTCGGGGACGCGATTCGCGCGGGTGAAATGATTACGGAGCAAATGGACCCGCAGGCGAACGTCAAGTGGGGCGCGCGCTTGGTTCCTGATTACGACGGCAAAATCGAGGTTACCGCAATCGTTACGGGCGTGAAGAGCCCGAACATCACGGGCCGCTCGTACGCCGAAAAGAAGGCGGTGAAGGAGCCCGGCTACGACATCGAAATAATTTCTTAAACCCGTTTGTTTTTTGCGTTATTTTTTTTGGTTTTTGTTTTTTTGTTTTGTTTTGGATTTGCGTGAAAACCCTTTTTTCTTTCTTGGGGTTGGATTTAGGCGGAGCGCATCCCCAAAAACCCACCTGGACGCGTTTCGCGAAACGAGAGAAACGAGAAGGAGTCCGCACCGGCGAAAGACTAAAGGAAAAAATATTTTTTGATAAAGATTTAAGGATTTCGCCGCCGCGGCACCGCGCCTCGCTTCGAAAAAAGGAAAAGAGAAAAAAATAAAAAACGAATAAAAAACGATGGGTTGGATTGGATTTGCGTGAAAACCGCTTTTGGTTTCTCGCGGTTGGATTCGGAACACCCCCACTAAAAAAATTCGAGTAAAAAGGCTTTGATAGGAGGCGAAAAAGAAAGTGAATTCGTTGGTTTCGGACGCCCTCAAGTACGGGGGCACTAACAGTTTGCCGGAAGTAGTCGGCAAAAACTTTACGCCCTCGAAAGTGAAGATAACGGTCGTAGGCGTCGGAGGCGGCGGCACGAATACCGTCACGCGCTTGCACAAGATGGGCCTAGCGAGCGCGGAAACAATCGCTGTAAACACCGATCAAAAACACTTGCAGGTGTGCGAAGCAGGCAAGAAGCTCTTGATAGGAGCGCAACTGACTAAAGGCTTGGGCGCAGGCGGATTCCCGGAAATCGGGATGAAGGCTGCGGAGCAAGCGCGCGACAAGTTCGCCGAACTATTGAAGGACTCGGAACTCGTATTCATCACCGCAGGAATGGGAGGCGGAACCGGAACCGGCGCCGCGCCCGTAATCGCCGACGTCGCGAAAAAGAACGGAGCAATCGTCGTCGCGATGGTTACGTTTCCGTTCGCTCTCGAGCGCGCTCGCCTCGAAAAAGCGGATTGGGGTCTCGACGCGTTGCGCGAGTCGTGCGACACGGTCGTAATAATCGACAACAACCGGCTCGTCTCGTACGTGCCGAACCTGCCAATGAACCAGGCTTTCGCGGTAGCTGACACGCTCGTCGCGCGCAGCGTAAAAGGAATCGCCGACACCGTAATGCTCCCGAGCTTGATGAACATCGATTTCGCGGATCTCCGCATGATAATGGAGCGCGCGGGAATCGCGATGATAAGCATCGGCGAGGGAAGCGGCACGAACAAAGTGCAGAGCGCTATCGACACCACGCTCGAACACCCGCTGCTGGACGTCGACTACGCGGGCGCGAAAGGCGCGCTAGTGCTCATCAACGGCGGGCCAAGCCTAACGCTAGGCGAAGCAGTCAAGATCGGGGAAGGAATCACGGATTCTTTCGATCCGCATGCTTACGTCAAGTGGGGCGCGCGCATCAACCCCGAACTCGGCGACAAGATTATCGTCACGAGCATCGTTACGGGCGTGAATTCGCCGCAAGTGCTCGGGCACGAGTCGCGCGTGAAGGGCGCCGTCGCAACAGCGCAAAGCGAGGCGTGGAAAGGCATCGGCGCGATGAGCTTCTGAACAGAAGCTCATTTCTGCTTTTTTTTTCTTTTCTGTTGTTATTTTTCGTTTTTTTTTTAGATGTTCGCGCTCTATTTATCAAGCGTTACCGTGCTCTCGCGAACTCGCCGCCGCTGCGCGCCGCGCTCCGCGTCGACGTCGAACGAAAGCTTTTTATTCACTTTTGAATAATATTATTCAAAAACGGATAACGGGCAATTCGGATGATGCGCGGTTGTTGGCGGGCGGTAGACGGTGATGGTTTTGATTGGACTGGGCTTGGTGGCTAAACGCGGCAGGCAGGAATTGTTGAAAACTCTCCTCGAATTCCCGAATCGCGAGTTCACGATAAACGAGTTGGCGAAAACCGCCGGCGTCCCCTTCGCAAGCGCTTGGCGCGCCGTGCGCGAGTGGGAACAAGCGGGCTTCATTGAAACGCGCCTCGTCGGCAGGGCGCGGCTAGTGCGTTTGAGAAACAAGGATTACGCGGCCCGACTTTTGCAGGCTAGCGGATTTCCGTCAACTCAGAACGCGGCTCTCGAAGCCGTGCGCAAGGAACTGGAAAAGGAAGTCGGCGTAAAGCGCGCGTTCGTGTTCGGCAGCGTCGCTGAAGGGAAGGAAACGCCTTCGAGCGACGTGGACTTGGCGTTGCTCGTGAGCAAACGCGTCGACGCTTACGGCTTGATTTCGCGCGTTTTCGACGCGACTGGTTGCAGGCTCGTTCCATTACAGTTTTCGAGCGCGAGGAAATTCGCGGACTTCGTGTCTTTGAAGCGCGGGGTGAACTTGTTTGGTTGACTCTCCCGAGAACGCGCTGGCGGAAGCGAGAGAGTGGTTGACTGCAGCGGAAAAAGCGTTGGGCGGAGCCGAGAAAAACGCGGCGTTGTGCGGCGTTTGCTGCGCGCAAGCGATTCACGCCGTGATTCGCGCGAACGACTCGCTTACGCTGAAATTCTTGGGGCGGAAAGCGACGCGGCACGAGGACGCGCCCATGTTGTTCCGACAACTCGTGAAGCAACAGAAAATAATCGAGGACGAAAGCAAGTTCGCGAACGCGCTCGTCGACGCGATGTTGAAGAAGAGCGGCGCGGATTACGGCAAGCAGGACTTCAAGCTCGTCGACGCGAGGAAACTTGTTGCGAACGCGCGCGAATTCGTGGAAATGGCTTCGAGACACCGGTGATGCTGCAATGTTCTTTAAGAGAACAAGTGTTCTTTTAAAAGAACGAGTGTTAATCCGTTCGCTTTAAGGTGGTTGCTTTGATTTCCGAGGAAGACGCGTTCGCTCTCGCTGCAGGAACAATACTAGTTACGGACGAGTTCAAGCGAGCTAAAAGCATGAAAGAATTGCTTCCTTGAAACCTTCTCCCTTAAACTACTTTTCAAGCATTACCGCGCTCTCGCGCACGCGCCTGCGCTCGGCGCCGCGCTCGGTGCTCACGTCGGCCACGCGCTCGGAACCCACAACGATTTTAGCTTTGCCAAAATCCAATTCCAAAGCAATCAACGCGAGGACTTCGTCGACGGCGACGTAAGCGCCGGGCAGCACGGCGTTGCCCACGACGAAAGCGGCTTTCCCGCCGCTTTCGCCGCCGCGCAAGACGCGTTTTGTCTCGCGGAAAACGCGCGTCATGTCAGTCAAGTACGCCAAAGCAATATCCGGAACGCCTTCCGCAAGTTCGCTTTGCGAGGCGCGCAAGCAGCGTTCCGCGATCGTTGCGTCCTCGCTTTCCCGCGCGTTGCGCGCGTCGCGCTCGATGAAAGAACGCAGCGCGGAGCGGCGGTAGTCGAGCGCCGCGTTTTCGCCGAAAAGCAGGCTTAATTCGAGTCCGTAGATTTTCGAGTAATCGACGCCGTTGAGATACGGCGGACTCGTGATGACTGCGTCGAAAGACTCATCGTCAAACGCGAGTTGACGAGCATCTCCAATCAATACTTCTGGGTTTGGACCTTTTACTGGATTGCTTAAATCCTTGAGCATTCGCTTCGCGCGCCGCTCGAACGCCTGCCGCAACGACGGCAAGTGGCGCTTGTTCTTTCGAATCTTGAGTACTCCGCCGTCCTTGATTACTAAACTCGCTTCAGGCAACGCGCTCGCGAGCGCGAGCGCCAAAAACTCGCGCGCTTCTTTTGGTTCAGTTTCCCGAAGTTGTTTCCGCAAGTGCAGCGCCTCGTCGTAACTGCCGCGCGGCAGCGCGCGCCGCGGGCCGAACAATTCGAACCGCCATTCTTCCTTCGGGAATTCGAATTTCGCTTTACAGATTTTTTTGAACGCCGCAGCTACGGATTCCTTGAGGACATCATCGTAATCGCGCGTCTTGACGCGGCTCGCAAGCACGCACAACGGACTCGCGTCAACGCCTGCGCTCGCGAAGCCGAGTTCTTTCGCAGCGAGAAGCGTTGTTCCGACTCCGCAAAACGGGTCGAGAACGCGAGCGTTCGGCTTCGCCGCGAAGCGCCGCAGCGCGTATTCGACGAATTCCGGCGCGAACGCTTCCTTGTAGTAAAACCAGTTGTAGAACGCTTTCGCTTTCGAGTCTTGGAACGTGAAGAACGGCGCGAGTGAGTAGTCTTCCTCGAAAAAAATTTTTTGTTCGGCGGCTGCGTCAGCGTTTGCATCAGCGTTTGTGTTTTTCACGGTTTGGTTTTAGCGGGCGAGACGTTTAAATAGTTTTGTTGAGTAATCGCACGCACTGCAGTAAAGCGTGTGGGTTAAAACTCGTTTTAGCCACTGCTTGGACGGGTTGACTTAGTGGGAGCATTAACGCGCTTGAAAGCGCTCGAACCCGAGCGGACGACGGCGAAAGCGATGCTAGCAATAGCGTTGTTTTTCGTAGTCGGCTTTTCGGCTTGCGTCTTCCACGAATTCTTTGTTCTCGCGCCTCACGCCGCGCTCGCGCACCGCCCTGACTTGCTTTCGCCGCTTAGCGGCGGGCAGCAGCAGGGCGGTGGCGCCTTATTCTTCGAAAACCCGCCAGGCGCTCTCGGCGTAACGCTTTCAGTCGAATACCACGAATTCATGGGCGAGCCCGTTAGTTTTTCAGCGCGCGTCTCGGGACTCGAGAATGAGTCTAGCGAAATCGCTTACTTCGTTGCTTTGCGCGGAGCGCAGTACGAATACAATTTTACTTTGACTGCTGGAAGCGCGCTTGATTCAAGCGTGCAACTGCCGAGCGAAGCGCCCGCGGGTGTTTACTCGTTGCGCATTACCGCAAACGCGGAAAACAAAATCGGTTTCACGCAAAAAGCGTTCTATTACCACGAGGGGAACCTTGCGGTCGGAGCAGCGCTGACGAAGCCCGATGAAACGCCTGGAGCGTACGCTATAGCGGGCGACGTTTCCTTCCTTCAACAAAGCGTTCCTTTCGCCGAAGTCAACATCACGATTTCCGGACCAGAAAACGGGGTTTACTCTATTGCTGGAAGCGATGAAGGCGTTTTCGAGCAGCGCTTTTACGCTTCAGTGCAAGGAGATTACGAAGCGCTCGTGGAAGCGAGCAAAAACGATTACTACGGCGCGACGCGAATCGTTTTCTCCATAAGTCAAGCTAACGCGACGCCGACGCCAGCGCCGACTGCTTGCCCGACGCCTGCAGCGTGCCCGCAACCGTCGATTGAAATAGTTACGCTCGAACCCACGCCCGAGTCCAGCGTTTCCCCGGGGGCTTCGCCCTCTCCTTCGCCTTCGCTCTCGCCTTCGCCTGAATACAACGCGAGCATCGAAATCGCTTCAGAAACAACCGAGCAAGGTCCTGCCGTCGTTGGCCAGCCCGTGAAATGGGTGAAGAAAATCGTTTTGACAAAGCGCGCGCGCGATTTTCTCGTGGCGCTGCCGCCTGGCGCTCAAAACGCGACGCTGACTAACGCGGATTACGCGGTTGCTACAATCGAAACCACAGCCAAAAACAACACTAAAAACACTAAAAACGTTGTTGTTGAGGGAGAGCGGGAGGGCTTGCGCGTGCGAGGCGAGGTGGGTGATTTCAGTGAAATCGAAGTCGAGTATTACACGGCCGCGCCGCAGGCGAGCGAAAAGCAGACGGGTTTCGGTTCCAAGCGCGTCGTCGTTAGCGCGCCCGTGCGTTACGAAAACGTGAATGCGTCCGCCGCGCTTCCCCTTGCAGTGAAACGCTTGAGCGACGTCGAATTATCGTGGGTGTTGTCGACGAGCCAAAACTTGAGCGGCTTGAATTTGACGGAAGACGAATTGCGCGAAATCAGTGAGAAAGGATTTATCGCTAAAAAACTGGGTTTCGAAGGCACGGACTACGACGAGAACGGTTTCGCGCGCAGAATATCGTGGGTGATACCGGAACTGGCGGGCAATCAAACGTTCGAAATAAACATAACGGTTTTGAACGTTCACTCGCACCCGCAGCTTTACGGAAACTGGACGGTTAATTTCGAGACGAACGGCATTGCAGATTTAACGATTACCGCAACTCGCGACTTGAATTACACTGAGAATTACACGCGTTGGAGCGATTACAGCGAAAACGGCAGCGTTTTCGATTTGCGTTTTCTTGAAATCCGTTGCGGGGACCGCGTCGTGCCGTACGAGTGGATTGGTTCGAATTGCTGGAAAAGCGAGTGCAGCGTGCGAATCGCGAATTTCTCGTGTAACGAGACTGCCAGCGAAAACAGCTTAGTGCTGAAAGCGCGGCGCCACGTGTTGCGCTTCGATTTCGGCGGGCAGCAGGCGTTCGCATACAACGATGAATGGACTACGCCGACTTCGGTTTACGACAAGTGCGATGAAAATGATCCCGCAACGAACACTATAGATAGTGATATCGGAACCTACTGGTCGCATGAT
>JAZDKN010000036.1:0-5228 GCA_043803065.1 Microcaldota archaeon | reverse complement strand
CTCTTTCTCATCAATTGAGTAGCCCCGAGCGGATTCGAACCGCCGTTCACAGGTTCAGAGCCTGTTGTCCCAAGCCCGCGTTTGCCTTGAAACAAAGCGCGCGCGTTTGGCCGCTAGACGACGGGGCTGTCGACGCTGACGCAATTGTTTTCGCGCGCGGCGTTTATTAAAGTTTTATTAACGCGTCCGCGCTTTATTCTCGTCATGGCTTTGAAGATTTCCGCTTGGCTGCGCTTGGCGCGCGTCGAACACGCTTTCATCGCGGCTTTCGCTGTCGTTTCAGCGCAAGCCCTAGTCACGCATCGATTCGACGCCTCTTTTCTTTATCCGGCGCTCGCGCCTTTCCTCGTCACCGTCGCGTCGTTCGTTGCGAACGACTACTTTGATTTCGCGAGTGACAAGGCACTCAAGCGCAAGGACCGGCCGCTAGTCAGCGGAGAAATCTCCCGCAAAAACGCTTTTTACGCTGCGGCCGCGCTTTACGTTCTCGCACTTGCGGCGGCAGCCCCGCTTCCGAAAACCGCGTTCCTCATAATCCTCGTTTACGCCGGCCTCAGCATCGCTTACAACGCGTTTCTCAAGCGCTTGCCGCTCGTCGGCAACGCCTTCATCGCTTCGTCGATGGCGATTTCTTTCCTTTACGGCAACCTCGTGATTTCGCCTGCGCTCAATTACTACGTTCTTCTCTTTTGCGTAGTGAGCTTCAGCGCGGGGCTCGGACGCGAATTCCTGATTACGTTGCGCGACGTTGCTGGCGACAAGAAAATAGGCGCCCGTACTCTGCCGATGCTGCTCGGCGCGAAGCGAACGGTTATTCTCGCGAACGCTTTGATTTATTTTGCTGTCGTACTAAGCTTGCTTCCGCTCGCTGAGAAAACGTTTTTCCTTCCTTACGCGGTTCTCGTACTCGCTGCGGACGCGTTGTTCATCGCCGTAGTTCTAAAGACTTCGCTCGCGCAAGGAATGGGCGGAAGGGAAAGAACGGAAACGCTGCGCTTCGCGCGAAACGCTTCGCTTTTAGCGCTTCTCGTCGGCACGCTCGCTTTCGCGAGCCTCGCGCTCGCCTGATTAGCCCGTTCACTGTTTTTTCTTTGCTACTGTGGTGCAGTCAACGCTTCCTTTCTCGAAAATTGGCGCCGGATTGATTCTTTCTCCGTCCGGCGGATTCAAAACTATTTCTTTTAATTCGAAGTGTAAGTGCGCTGGCCGGTTCCACGCGTTTCCCGTCCTGCCTATGCTGCCGATTTCTTGGCACATGCTCACTTTTTCCCCGATTTTTACTTTAACGTCATTCAAGTGGCAGTATATCGTCCTGTACCCTGCGAGCATTCCTCCGTGTTTTATTCCAATGCCTTTTCCGCAGGCTTCCGCGTTACCTTCCTTGCCTTTATCGTATAAATCGACGTAGCTAATCCAGTCAACGGTTCCTCCGTACGCCGCCATTACCGGCGTTCCGATGTTGTTGAAGTAGTCTATCCCGTGATGTGAATAGCTTTTGCTGATGACCCAGCCGGAGGTTTTCTTTGTTTTCACGGGCACTCCGACTCTGCCGCTTGATTTCAAACGCAAGGGCACGCGAATGATTTTTTTATCTAGGGAGCTCGGCGAAAACGTGGTAATCACGAGCGTTCCAGTAGCGTCGCTTAAACTTCCTTTCTCGATGAATTTCTTCGCGTTTACCACTAGCAGAAAATCGTAGTTCAAGGCGAACAGCGCGGACGTCAGACGAGCGTAACTAGCCGCGTTGCCTTCGATTCTTGCGGTGTATACCGCGCCTCTCGGTTTTTTGACGTTTGTCAGCGGAACGAAGAGCGTGGTTTCGCTGTCTTTCACGGTTATATTGATTTCTGGAACGGTGTTAGTGTTTGCTAGTGCAGCGTTAGTGCTTGGTTCGTCTTGCGCTTGCGCGAAAGTGAGGTTTAACGCGGCGATCGGCGAAAGCAGCGCCGTAAAAACAACGACGAAAGCGATAATCTTTTTTAAAGCGAAAGGCATGAACTTGTTTTTGCGCGCAGGCTACTTTAATTTTTTGGTTATGCCTAAACGCGTTCTCCTGACCCTAACTGATTTTACATACCTCGCGTGCTTTTTCGTAGTTAAGCGTTCGTCCAGTATTTCCAGAACTTGAAATTATCAAGAAATATTTTTGCTCTTCTCCAACGCAAGCGCCTATTGATGCCGTTATTTTTTTGTTCGCCGTTATTTTGTCTTCAGAGATGCTTATGGTGCCTTGTTTCCCGCAAACCGACTCGTCGGCGCAAGAAAAATATACGCTTGAATCAGAAATTGGTAATTCTGCTACCACGTCTATTTTAGTAAGTGTTGTTCCAGCAGAAAATACGACTCGATCCCTTACTTCAAAGCCGTAACCCATAGACAATACTCTTTTGAGTGTATCTGTTGTAGCCACGTGCGGTCGCAGTATCCGACTATTTTGATATTCTTCTGCAAAATAAAAGTTGTAAAACGGTGTTGTTATTATTGCGAAAGCAAGCGCGCCCGCCACCGCTTGATTCGTAGTCAATTCAAATTCTTTGTTGAAAATGAAGTAGTAAACCACGAATATAGCTATCGTGCTGAAAAAGCCATAACTGAAATCAGTTACTCTGCTAAATCCTTCTAGTGCCTCAATAGCATACATTGCAGCTGTGGTGCCGCCGACAACAAGCAAGAGTTTAATCTTGTTTTCTTTCAACGATTTTTTCACCAGCAGTATAACGACTACCGCGAGAAACAAGTTCAGAAAATAATTTATAGCTAAATCCGTCAGTATGATATTAGCCCAATTCGTTTCCAATCCTGATTTTCCTGCGAGATCGGCGCCGGTAGGCCAAAGACTCATTCGAATGTCGAGCAAAAACATTTTTTTTCGCCTTCCCGCACTCAATATTTTTCCTTTTTGTCTAAGCCGAACTCGCGCCAAACCGTGGCGAGCAAACTCTGCGGCGGAATCACGCCGAGTTCGGTGACGTACGCCGTCACGAACTTCGCGTCGACGAGATCGAAAGCCGGATTCAGAATTTCCGTGCGGCGCAAGTTTATTTTGTGTTTGGCGGCTTCGCGCGCGGTAAGAACCTCGTCAGGCGAGCGCTGCTCGATAGGCTCGGTAGCGCCCCACAACGTGAGCGGATCGAACTTGTGCGTTCCAGTCGCCGAGTAAAACTTCTTATCGTACTCTGCAGCGGCGAGCGCGAGCGGCGCCGTGCCTATCTTGTTCACGAGGTCGCCTTCCGCGGTTATAGCGTCCGCCCCCACGAAAACGCAGTCCCCGTTCTTCATTTCGCGGAGAACGCTCGTCATCGCCCCGTCGACTGCTAGTCGTACGCTCAAACCATACGCGCTGAGCTCGGCCGCGCTCTTTCTTCCTTGCCAAAGGGGACGCGTTTCAAGGCACGTGACAACCGGGCGTTTTCCGTCGTCGAAAGCGCGCTTGAGAATGCGCATGACCGTACTCGAATGGCAGTGAGTTAGCACGCTGCCGCGGCGCGGAACGAGTCGCGCGCCGTACTCGGCGATCTTTAATTTCGTGGCGAGCGAGCGCGCGTGGTAATCGCGCGCTTCCTGCGAAACGAGGAGTTTGAGTTCGCCTACGTCGCGCGCCTTGCTTTTTACTGCCTGAAGCGCGATGAAGCGCAGCGCGTTGCGCAGCGCGGGCTCGGTGGGCCTCGCGCTTTTCAGGAACTCGATTGTTTCGAGCAGGTGTTTAGAAAATTCGCGCGGCGAACCGTTGAACGCCCGCATTTCTGCGGAGAGCGCGTCGACAGCGGCGCTTGCGACTGCTTCAGCTCCCTGGATTTTTAGGGAGCGCGTTTCGCTGCAAACGCGTTTAGTATTTTGAGTGAATTTCAAGCGTTTTTCAACTCTAATCGTTTGAGGTGCTTTTTCATTTCCAACCTTTTGGGGAATCAGGAAAATCCTTGAACTGAAGGGGGCAACAGCCCCCTGCGGTTCGGTTTCCGCAAGCATTAATAAGGCTCGGCGTTCATTAAGTAACTCGGAGTTTTAAACCACTACTCTTGAGTGGAATAAACTCGCAAACTTTAAATTTTTTGAAGCCTTTTTGCGTTTAATGAGTCTAAAAAATCAGAAAAAGAAGTGATTTTCATTACTGGCGAGAGAAAAGATTACGCGGTAATCGAGAAGGGCGGCAAGCCCGCGACGAAGGAAGACGAAGAACTGCTTCAATACTTGCAGGAAAGCGCGCCGAAAGTCGTCGTGATAGGCGCGGGCGGAAGCGGAAGCAACACGATTCACCGAATGGCTGAAGTCGGGATTGCCGGCGCGCGCGTGGTTGCGTCGAACACGGACGCGCAGCACCTTCTCACGATAAAGTGCGACAAAAAGCTGTTGCTCGGAAAAAAGAAGACGCGCGGGCTCGGCGCCGGAAGCGACCCGACGGTGGGCGAAGCGGCTGCCGAGGAAGCGGTTGAAGACTTGCGTTCGCTTTTCACGGGTGTTGACCTCGTTTTCGTTACGTGCGGAATGGGCGGTGGAACGGGCACGGGAAGCGCGCACGTGATGGCTCGCGAAGCCAAGAAGGCGGGCGCTCTCGTAGTAGGCGTCGTCACGCTGCCGTTCGCGAGCGAGGGAACGAAGCGCATGCGCAACGCGCTCGAGGGACTAGAGAAGTTGCGCAAGGAAGCGGACACGACCATCGCTATTCCTAACGACAAGCTGTTGTTTTTCGTTCCTGATTTGCCTCTCAATTCGGCGTTCAAAGTCGCGGACAGCGTGCTGACGAACGCGGTGAAAGGAATAACGGAGCTCATCACGAAGCCGGGGCTCGTGAACCTCGATTTCGCTGACGTGCGAACTATTCTCGGCGGAAGCGGGACTGCGGTCATCGGCTTGGGCGAGGCGGGGAACGCGGACCAGCGTGACCGAGTCGTGCAGGCTGCGGAAAAAGCGCTTGCGTCGCCGTTGCTGGACCTCGACTTGAAGGCGTCGAACAAGGCGCTCATCAACATTACTGGCGGCAGCGACATGACGCTCGGCGAAGCGGAGGCGGCGGTGCAGGCTATCAGCAAGAAGATGGCGAAGGACGCGCACATTATTTGGGGTGCTTCAATCGACGATTCGAAGGAAGCGGGGATTCACGTTCTCGCGGTAATAGCGGGAATAACGCCGCACTTCGACGCTGGAAGCGCGTTGCCGGAAGCAGTCGAGGAGTTGAGCCTCGAATTCATTTGATTCGTTTGATTTGAAAGCGGTTTCGTTTTTGGTTTTTC
>JAZDKN010000035.1:0-2232 GCA_043803065.1 Microcaldota archaeon | reverse complement strand
CGCAGCCGGCCGCGCCTGCCGCAGCGAGAACGAGGAGTCCGCCCCAACCCGAGAAAAAAAGCGAGCCGAGCGCGACTAAAACCAAGAGCGACGCGGAAAAAGCGTTTCCCGAGACGCGGCTGAAAAACGACGCAAAACGCTTGCGCAACGCCAAAAGCAGCGCGAGTGCGAGCGCGAGCGCTGCAAGCGCTGCGGCGCAAACTAGCGCGTAGTCCGCGAGCGACGCGGAGGCGCGTTGCGAAGCGAACGCTTCGAGCGCGAACGCGGCCGCGCCCGAACGCGCTTTGCCGATGGCGAACACGCCCGCGAAATCGAAAAACATTTTTGACGCGATTAGTGCGCTGCTTGTTTCGAGAAACGCGTCTGCGTCCGACTCGAGGAAAAAGAAGATCGCGCCGCACAACAACGCGGGGCTGAGCGCGGGGAAAAGCACGCTTAAAGCACCGACGAAAACGCCTGCAAGCACGAGCTTCCAATTCGTCGGTTTGACCGCTCCCAAAGAAAACGCGTTCTCGCCTTCATCCGCTTCGGTTTTTGGTTTCGCTGGCTTAGCGCCGAAAGAAAAAAGCACTGCGGGCACGCCGAACAATCCCGCGAGCAACGGAAACAACGGCTGGCGGCAGACGGGAAGAACGAGCGCAGCGAAGCCGACCGCACCGCTTAAAACGAAAACGCTGATTGCGAGCGCAGCGCGCTTCGCGCGTCCCGCGCGCCCAGCGTGCTCGCCGCCCCGCTCGCGCAAGACCGCGAGCGCGACTATTGCTATTAGCGCGAGCGCGGAAAAGGATTTCGCGAAGGCGTAAAGCGCGGGCAACGCGAAAAGCGCGAGTGGCGCTAGGCAAAGGCTCGCGAGGAGCGCGAGGAAGAGCGAGCGGGTGATGAGAAAAAGCGCGTGTTCGGCTCGGCCTTGCAGGACGAGTTTTTGCGCCGGGAGAGCGGCTACGGATTGGTTTTGCGCGGGCAAGGCGAGGAACAGCGCTGGAATTGTTTCGAACGCGAGATGCGAGAACGACAACGCGACTGCGAAGACGCTTGCCGCGATCGGAGTGCTGAACGCGCCGAAATCGAGGGACGCGAACGCGGCGAGAATATTGTTCGTGTGCACGAAAGGCAGCGCTCCTGTAACGCCTGCGGCGAAGCCTGTGAAGAAAGCGATGGCGATTGCGATGAAATCCAAAACAACCAACTCGAAGCCATACCCGAAATCAATTCGTTGAATCGCTGAAAATCGCTGTTCCGTTGCCTCGTTCGTCAGCTTGAAAGCAGTTCGAGTCCGTTGGGCGTAGCTACTTCGATTTCTAGTCCCCACGCGTCTTCGTGTAGCACTCCTTCAACGCGGATTTTCGCTCCAGAGCGCAGGGCGCGCAAATCGATTCGCGTGCTCGTTATCTCGTTCGCGAGTTGCGGCGAAACAAAGAAGGAAATGCACGCGCTTTGGCAAAGCATTCCGCTGAAGCTTCCGGCGCTCGCGCTGTAACGCGGTGCCGCGAGTTTGCCCGTTGCGGCGATGAACGAGCCTTCGTCTTGCGAGCTGAGGAGCGCGACGTCGCTCTCTATCGGCGGAGTCGAACGCACAAATAACGCGATTGCAGCGAGGCACGCGAGCGATAGCACGGCGCAAAACAACGCAAGTCGTCGTTCGCGGTTGTCGTTGTCGCCGTAATTCGTTTTGTTTTTGTTTTCCCGTTTCTTTTTCGCGGGGTTCAATCGATTACCGCCTCGCGCTTGCCCGCTCCGAGCGAACCAAGCAAGCCTTTCGCTTGAAACCGCACGAGAACGAAGTCGCCTTCCTTGAGATTGCGCGCGTCGCCCGCGCGGCGCTCCGCACAGCGCGCGGCGTAGACTCCTGGCGCGGCTTCGCTAGCGAGCGAACCGCGTTCAACGCGAACTACGACCCAATTTTTAGTGCAAGCGAGGACGCGCGCTTTGGCTGGCGCGGAGAAGAGAAATCGGCGCGCGACAATGAAGAACGCTAGAAAAAACGCGGTGAATAAGGGCAGCACAAAAATTTTTTGGTAGAGTTCGCCGCCTAGGGAAGCGAAGAAAACGAAGAACGCCGACAACGCGAAAAGCAGGACGGCGAGCGCGAGGCCTGCGCGCCGCTCGCTTTCAGGCAAGCGCAAGGCGACGGCGAGCGCGGCGATCGCAAAAACGGCGAGCGCTAGCCATGCCGCAGCGGGCGCAGAAAAAGAAAGCGCCACGCTGGAGGCGAGCATGATTAAAAGCAGAACC
>JAZDKN010000034.1:0-3200 GCA_043803065.1 Microcaldota archaeon | reverse complement strand
CGAGCGCGGCGATCGCAAAAACGGCGAGCGCGAGCCACGCTGCAGCTGGCGCAGAGAACGACAGGGCCACGCTGGAGGCGAGCATGAGCAAAAGCAGAACCTGCAGGAGTTGCTGCAACCGCTGCGGCGCCACAGTTATGTTGAAGTGGTTTAATTTTGCTTTCGGTTTCAGTTGTTTCGTTGGCAAGCGCGGCAATCCTCCTAACGATTTTCGAGTGTTCGTTTTTTGAGTGTTAGGCGCTTTCAGATTTTTTTCAGCGTTTTTTCACGGTATCGAGTCGACGACGCAGTACTCGAAATTAGTTGACTTAAAACAATTCCTTGTCGGCGTCGTTGCTGGCGGTGGCGAGAGCGGTGCAACTGTTTTTTGCACTGCGGTTATCATTTGTTTTTTCAAATCGCTTGGAAGCGTTTGGAGTCTTCCGCCGTTTGCGCCTCCCGCCCACGAATAAATCACGGGAGAAAAGTTGACGCCGCCCCCCAACTGCGCGGTTTCAAGCGATGCGAGGTAAAACGACGAGTTGCCGGCAGTCCAGTAAACCGCTGCCACTCGCGCCGAGCCAGTGGCCATGTTCAATTCGCTTTCGCGTATGCTCGTAATCATCAACGCTACCACGAAGCCTAAAACGAGCGCTAGAATGAAAACGTATTCCATGCTCGCTTGGCCGCGGGAACGGCGTTTGCAGCGTTTCGAAGAAAGCGGAAGCGAGGAAGCGCGGGAAAACAAAACCAACGAAAACACCTTTGAAAACGATTGAAACGATTTTGCACAGCGCGTTGCGCGTTCTGCGCGGCTCTGTTCACCTGCGCGAGCACGAAACGTTGACGTAATCGCCGTTGCTTTGGGCGCGCAACTCCCACCAACCCGCGCTCAGCCCGCCCTGCTGGATGGCGCTAGCGCACAACGAAGCGAAGTTTTTCTGGAGTGTCGAAGTAGTGCGCGCGCCGTAGACGAAAAGCATTTGCTGGTCCGAAGATTGTTGCCCGACGGATCCAGTAGTTGTTGGAGTGACGTTCGCAATGATGCAATAGAATGCTTTGCGCGTAGTGTTGTAGTAAAAACAATACGCCCCGGGCGGAACGAAGACGCTCACGTTCAACGCGCTTCCGTTGCCGCTCAAAGCCGCGAAATCGGTTGCTTGCGTCAGCGAATCGAGCGAATTCTTCGAAATAACTGCCGCGTCGAGCGCCTTTGTTCTCGCGACTTCGTTTTTCGAAATGTTGTACAAAATCATGCTGAACGCGATTATTATCGACAAGACGAGAAAGAATTCGACGCTCAACTGCGCTTTTCTTTTTGCATCGCTCGAAAAAACCAAGTTAATCTCCCCGCGAAACCCAAAATCAAGCGCTTCAACCGACAACCGAATTAAAACCCAAACCCAAGCGAAAAACGGAAAATGAAAACCGCGAAACCGTGATTCGTCAAACCATTGAAGCCAAGCGCAGTAACGCGAGCGCGAAAGCGGCTGCACCGACTTGCGGCGCGAAAGGCAGCGCATCGCGCGCGAGCAAGAATCCAACGCCGCGAGACTTTAAAACCTTTTTCAGTTCCCGCGCTTCGGCCGCGCTCAACCCCGCGGCGCGCTTCGAGTCGCACAAAACCCTGCCGTGAGGCATAAAACGCAATCCGCCCCCGTCTCCGCCGCGCATCGCCGAGCGAAGCGAGTCCCGCCAGCCCCAAGAACGCAGCGCGCCGCCCGCGTCGAGGTAAAGCGTTTGTGCGGACACCACGCCTTCGCGCACTCGCTGCAAAGGAATTTTTTCTTTCAGCAAGCCAGCCGCGAAAAACGCGGCGCGCAAAACGAATGACGCAGCGAAAACGCCTGCGGCTCCCGCAGCAAGCGACGAAACGATTCCGTCGAGACTCCACGAAAAAACGATTACGCCGAGCGCGTGCACCAAGCCCGCAAGCAGCGCGCCGCCGACTGCGTCTTTCACGCTCGCAACGAACGCTCCGCCTAGAACGCGGCGTTCTCGCCACGCTCGCTCGCGCCTCGCGAACAACGCGAAAGGCGCCGTAAGCGCCGCGGCGAGCAAGAAAACGCCTGCGGGCAGCAAAAGCGTTTCAGCGATTTGCGTTGGAAAGCGCGCGAGCCCGGCGAGCGCGAGGCACGCGGTAAAGAATTTCGCGTCCCCGCCCGCCCAAGCGCCGCCGAAGTAAAGAGCGAGAGCGAAGGCGAACGAAACGAGAACGAGCGCGTAATAAAACGGCGGGGCGCCCAAGAAAAAAGCGAAAGCGAGGCTGAAGGCGAGCGCGAGCCACGGAATCGCGTTGGGAATGCGCCGCGAGCGGTAATCGTGGTGCGCTGCCGCAATCGAGGCGAGCGCGAGAACCGCGAGCGAGGCTAAACCGACTAGTGATTCAGGCGAGGCGAGTGTTAGTGCTTCGGACATTGGGTAAAGTAGCGCGCGTTGGAATTAAAAGCAAGCGGAGGAAACGAACGGAGATGCGCACGGGGATTAGCCGAATAGCATGGAAATGGTTTCGTTGCGCGTTGCGGCGATGTCTTGCAGCGTTATGTCGGTGAATTGCTTGACGTAGAATGCGAGTGTGAACGCGATTATCATGAGGAATAAGCCTAGCGCTACGAGCAGAATGTATTCGATTGCAGCTTGTCCTTTGTCGTCCAAACGCGATTCGCCTCGTTAACGCTTCGAAAACGCTTTGAAAAGGCGATTAAGGTTATTCGCGCGCGCTTAAAAAAGCTTTTTCGAGTGGCTGGAAAACCGACTGGCGCCTAGGCTTTGAAAAGAAAAGGGAAAAAGAAAAACAAAAAATAACGGGAATTACCTAAACTGGTGCCGCGCCGCAGCAATATCCTGTGCCATTAGCCGCTCCAGTTGCAGCAGTCGCAGGACAATTACCCGCTTGAACCGTATAGAGGGGAGCGCACGCGGCAATGGAAGGCGCGGCTGCACCGACTGGGTTCCAAGAGCCGTTGGCATAGTAGCAGCCGGACTGCGCCAACTGGTTTCTGCAAGAATTAACTTGAACGGTATTCGAGGTGCCTCCGAACAGTCCTCCGCGAAGCAGGACTATCGCGAGAACCACTATAAGCAGGATTCCTGCGAGTAGCAGAATGTATTCAAACGTTCCTTGTCCTTTCCTCATTACAGCACCGCCTCCTCAAAACAATTAAAAACTATCGAAAAAGGTTAATCGCAGGCGATTTAAAAACGTTGCTGGTAACGACAAG
>JAZDKN010000033.1:0-2252 GCA_043803065.1 Microcaldota archaeon | reverse complement strand
AGTCGATTTTGACTTCGTCGCCGCAAACCCTCGGCTTATTTTCTTTTGTGCGCGCCGGCTCGGCGAGCGCGAGGCGCACTTCGAGAATGCCGTTCTTGAACGAGGCTTTCGCGCTATCTTTGCGCACTTTCGCCGGCAGCGCGATCGTTTTCGAATACCGTCGCTCGCCCGCGCCTTCCGCCTCGATTTCCAGGCTTTCCTCGGTTGCGCGCACCCTGATTTCGTTTTTGCTCGCGCCAGGCAGTTCTGCGATTACGGTTATTTCGCAGTCGCCTTTGATGATGTCGACGAGCGGCTCTCGCTCCTTTCCGCTTCCCTTGCCGTGGCGCGTGTTACCGAACTCTTGGACGACGGGCTTGCCGTCTTCGCCGACGCGGAAGCTGAATCCGTAGACTTTGGGTTCGCTGCCGCCGCCGCTGCCGCCACCGCTTCCGCCGTGAGGCATGTTTTCGAAATCCTCGAAATCCATTTGCGCGAAGTTTTTCAGCATTTCGTCCATTTCGCGGCGCATCGCGTCGAACGCGTCGTCGTAATCGTCGCCGTCTCCGAAGAAACCGAAGCTCCTCCTTCTCTTAATCGCCACGGCTAACCACCTGAAAACTTTTTTTCGCTTTTTAGCTGTTTTTCGCTGTTCGCTTGATTCGCGGAAGCGCTTGTTTGCTTGTCCTTAACTCGCCTTAACTTTTTTTTCCTGGGGCGCGCCTATCTTCGCGCGAGGGAGATTCAGCGGCGCAGGAATGTTGAGCGTGAACGAGAGCATCGTGCCCACTGCGGTTCCAGTGTAGCTTATCGCGTTAATCGCGTCTTCAGCGAAGCGGTTGGGTAAAAACTTTTTCTTTTTCCACTCTTCCTCGATTTCCTTCTTGTCCTTGTCGCTTTCCTCGGCTAAGAGTTCGCCTTTTACGGTTATTTCCGCGTTGTCCGGAAGGTAAGTTATCTTGTAGTCGTAAGTCACGACGACGAACTCTTTTTCCACGCGCACTTCTTCGATGTTCACGTTCACGTTCATTCCTTCGATTTTCTCGTCGTTCTTTTTCTTTATGCTCGCTTCGAGCACGCGTCCCCCGACAATCATTCTTCAAAACACCTCTTTTGCAGCAAAAACGAACGCAAGGAAAACTGAAATCAAAAACGTGAAGCCGTAGCCGTTAAAAGTCGAATTTCTCGCCAGGCGCGAGCACCACTGGCGTGGTTTTCGTGAACGCGCGGACGCGCTTCTCGAAATCGCGGGTGTCCACGCGTATTCGCGGGAAAGTGTCGTAGTGCATTGGAATCACGAATCGCGAGCGCAGCGTTTTTAACGCTTTCACGGCGCCGAGCGAATCCATAGTGTACGTCCCGCCTATGGGGAGCATGGCGCAGTCGACGTTGATGTTAAGCATCTCGTAAAAATCGTAGGTGTCGCCAGCGAAGTAAAACGATTTGCCTGCGCGCGAGCACACGAAGCCGACGGCGTAACCGGCTTGAGGGTGTTTCGCTTGCGTGACGAGCACGTCGACTCCCATCAACGAAAAATTGTCGCCCACGCTGACGGGAACGCGGCAGCGCGTTGGAATCGTTAGTTCGCTCATCACGTCTTCAGGCGCGACTACTTGCGCCGCCGTGCGCCCCACGAGCGCGTTGATTTCGAGCGGGTCGCAGTGGTCGCTGTGAATGTGCGAAACGAGAATCAAGTCCGCCTTGCGCACTCCGTCCGTCGTTCCCGCCGACGGCACTAAGCGTTCGTTTCCTTCCTGCGGATTGCGAGTGCTTTTTTGGAACCACGGGTCCGTGTAAATGATTTTGCCTTCGAGATTGATTTCGAACGAGGAGTGCCCCAAATAACGCACGGTCGCCATAAACTTCACACCTTAAAACGCGCGAAAAAAGCTTTTTTCAGTTTTCTTTTCAGCTTTCGCTATTTTATACGCGTTCGTAGTTAAAAAACCCTTTTGCTTGAGCGCTGGAAAGAGGCGAACGGCTGACGGCTATCCGACGCTGTATTTCAGCACGGAATAAACCTCGTGTCCCTTGAGTTTTTCGCGCCCTTTCAAGTGAGTCAACTCTATCAGGAACGCGCAGCCAGCGACGTTTCCCCCCATTTTTTCGATGAGGCGCGCCGCGGCGCGCGCGGTTCCGCCGGTTGCAAGCAAGTCGTCGCACACTAGTACGCGGTGCCCGCGCCCGACCGCGTCTTCGTGCATTTCGATGCTGTCCTTGCCGTACTCGAGCTCGTATTCTTCGCTGACTTTTCGCCAAGGGAGCTTGCCTTT